>CAMFET010000250.1 GCA_945949475.1 uncultured Phascolarctobacterium sp. | reverse complement strand
AACCTACGACACCCTGATTAAGAGTCAGGTGCTCTACCAGCTGAGCTAATGGACCGTGGTCACGTTACTTGATTATGATACAACATCTTGGAGAAAAAAGCAAGTACTTTTTGCAAAAAAAGTAAAATTTTTTTAGAACCTCAGAAATGGTTTGACTATACGCTCTAAAAAGCATAAAATAAAAATGATATAGTGTTCCTAAAAATAACTTTATGGAGGACAGATTTATGAAGTACGATATTGGTATTATCGGCGGTGGCCCTGCAGGTATTTCTGCAGCGATTACCGCAGCTAGTAAGGGTCGCAAAGTAGTTTTATTTGAGGCCCATGGCTTCAGTCCCCGTCTGCGCAGTGTAGCTAAGGTTGCTGACTACATGGGTATTCCCGATATCTCCGGTAACGAGCTGATGAATATTTTTGTAAATCATTTGCGCCAAACCGATGTGGAGATAGTGGAAGAAAAAATCATCTCCCTTAAAGAGGTAGGCGAAGGCTTTGTCTTGGGTACGCCCCATGGTGAATACGAAGCTGATTCTGTTGTTTTAGCAACAGGCATTTCCCGCTCCACACTGTTCCCCGGTGAAAAAGAGTTCTTAGGACGTGGCGTTAGCTATTGTGCCTTTGTTGATGCTCCCAAATATAAAGGAAAGCGTGTTGCGGCCATCGCTACCGTTCCTGATGCTATTGAAGAGATTGAGTATTTAGCTGACCAGTGCGAGCAGGTATTCTTCTTCCCCCGCTATCAAGGCTTTGTGCCCCCGAAAAAGAAGAACATCACTGTAATTTTAGATACTCCCACCGAAATCACTGGCACCGACAAGGTTACCGGTATTCGTGCTGCCGATGAATTCTATAATGTGCAGGCCACCTTCGTTTTCCGTGCCAGCGATCCGCTCAACAGCTTCCTGCCGGGTCTGCAAATTCGTGGTCGCAGCATTTATGTGGATGACCAGGCCGAAACCAATATTGAAGGCGTTTTTGCCGGTGGTGACTGCACCGGTCAACCCTGGCAGGCACAGCGTGCTGCAGGTCAAGGCCAAAAGGCAGCTCTGAGCGCTATTCGCTATCTGAGCCGTCGTGATGAAGGTGTGAACTCTCATTTTTATGTGCTTGACTAATAAACTGCTTTTCGAGCTAGCCACAAAATACTATAAAAGCTTTAATAAGAGCGTGTTTTGTGCTAAAATATAGTTTATGATATTTTTTGATTTGGAGGAATATATATGTTAGATATGAAATTTGTCCGCGAGAATCCGGACAAAGTAATGCAAGCAGTTGCTAACCGCAATGGCAAGCTTGATTTAACCGAGTTTTTAGAGCTGGACAAAAAACGTCGCGAGCTGACCCAACAAGTTGAAGCCTTGAAAAAGGAGCGCAACACTGCTTCCCAAGAAATTGGTAAGCTGAAAAAAGCAGGCGCAGATGCTACCGAGCAAATGGCTGCTGTACGTGCATTAGGCGATAAAATTGCCGAGGACGACAAAGAGCTGAAGGAAATTGAAGAACGCCTGAAGGCTATTTTGTTGACCATTCCTAATATGCCTGCCGAGGATGTGCCCATCGGCAAGGATGACACCTGCAATCCTGTTGTCCGCACCTGGGGCGAGCCTACCAAATTCGACTTCGAACCCAAAGCTCACTGGGATTTAGGCGAAGGCTTAGGCATTCTGGACTTTGAGCGTGGCGTAAAGGTTTCCGGTGCTCGCTATGTATTCTACAAGGGCATTGGTTCCCGCTTGGAGCGTGCAGTAATCAACTTCTTCCTGGATATGCACACTCAAAAGCATGGCTATACTGAATTCTTCCCGCCCTTCATCGTTAATGGCGCTTCCATGCAGGGCACCGGCCAACTGCCGAAATTTGCCGAGGATATGTACAAGCTGGAAAACGGCGATATGTACCTCATTCCTACTGCAGAAGTTCCTGTTACCAACTACCATCGCGATGATATTCTCACTGGCGACCAACTGCCGCTGAAATACACCGCTTACAGCGCTTGCTTCCGTGCTGAAGCCGGTGCTGCCGGTCGTGACACCCGTGGCCTGATTCGTATGCATCAATTCAATAAGGTTGAATTGGTTAAGTTCACTAAGCCTGAGGAATCCTGGGAAGAGCTGGATAAGCTGACCCATGATGCTGAGGAAGTGCTGCAAGCACTGGAGCTGCCCTACCATGTAGTACGCCTGTGCTCCGGCGATTTGGGCTTTAGCTCTGCTACCACCTATGACCTAGAGGTATGGCTGCCGGCAGCTAACTGCTACCGTGAGATTTCCTCCTGCTCCAACTTCCTGGACTTCCAAGCTCGCCGTGCTAATATCCGCTTCCGCCGCGATGCAAAATCCAAGCCGGAATTTGTGCACACCCTTAACGGCAGTGGCGTAGCTGTTGGCCGTACTGTAGCTGCTATTCTAGAAAACTACCAACAAGCGGATGGCAGTGTAGTAGTCCCCAAGGTACTGCGTCCCTACATGGGCTGCGATGTCATCAAGGCTCCTGAAAAATAAAAATTG
>CAMFET010000249.1 GCA_945949475.1 uncultured Phascolarctobacterium sp. | reverse complement strand
CCCTCTTTATAGGTATCGGTGAGCTGCATATTTCTAATCATATCAGGAATTTCCGCGTTGATAACGCTCTTAGTGAATTCCTTGGTGGTGGGATGCTGGGGATTGGTGAATACATCGACCATGGGGCCTTCCTCGATGATGTCGCCATTTTCGATAACAGCCACACGGTCGCAGATGGTTTTAACAACCTCCATTTGGTGGGTAATGAGCACGATGGTCAGATTGAGCTTTTTATTGATATCCTTAAGCAGTTCCAAAATGGATTTGGTGGTCTGCGGGTCCAGCGCAGAGGTGGCCTCGTCGCAGAGCAGCACCTTGGGGTTGCTGGCCAGCGCGCGGGCAATGCCGACACGTTGTTTTTGACCGCCGGAAAGCTGGCTGGGATAGTAATCAGCACGCTCTTCTAATTGTACAAGCTCCAGCAGGGGGCGCACGCGCTTATCGATTTCGGCCTTGCTCATGCCTTGGATTTCCAAGGGGAAGGCAATGTTTTGATATACGGTGCGGCTGGTGAGCAGGTTGAAATGCTGGAAAATCATGCCGATGCTTTGACGAGCCTTGCGCAGCTGGGCATCACTCATAGCGGTAAGCTCTGCGCCATCCACGAAAACCTTGCCGCCGGTGGGGCGCTCCAGCATATTGATGCAGCGTACCAAGGTGGATTTGCCGGCGCCGGAAAGGCCGATAATACCAAAAATCTCGCCTGCTTTGATGCTCAGATTAGTCTTGTGCAGAGCGTGGATATCGCCAGCCTTACTATAGTAGGTTTTTTCTACATTAACTAGTTCTATCATGCTAATGATCCTTTCTTGTGTAAGCGTCTGCAATAGCAGCTAAGTAGCGCCTACAATTAAAAAATCCTCCACCGGCACGGTGAAGGATACGCTTGCGCTAAAAATCTTCATCTGCCGGATTTCTCCGTTGGAATTGGCACCGTTCACGTAAGTGTGGTTGCCGTAGCTTCATCGGGCCAGTCCCTCAGCTACTCTTGATGAAATCTCTGTGAAGTTAGAGTTAATTTTACATCTAGTTGCAGAGATTGTCAATAAAAACATCTATAAAATTCCCAAAATGTGTAAACTTACTGTTCTCCAAGAAAGGAAAGCATCTACTCTTTAAATTATATAAAGTATATCAGAATAGTAGGATATTGTAAAGAGGGGCGCAAAAATATTTTTTCGCAAATTTTGCTTGACTTTCACTAGATAAAGTATTAAAGTATTGCTACGAGTTGTTTATACATGAATGTTTAAGAAGGAATTCTAGATATGGAGGATGAACATGGCTGCTAGTATTCATGACCATTTGACCGACCAATTATTTAAAGTAATCCTGAGCTTGAAGGATCAGGAGCAATGCTATAAATTTTTTGAGGATATCTGTACTATCAGCGAGCTGAAGGCTATGGCTCAGCGCTTAGAGGTAGCGCGGATGCTTGACGAGGGCTGCATTTATGAGACCATTGTGGAAAAAACCGGTGCCAGCACGGCTACTATTTCCCGTGTTAAGCGTTGTTTAGTATATGGCGCTGATGGCTATAATTCTGTGATGGGAGTATTAAAAGAGGAGAAGAAGCAAGATGTTAAATAAGGTTTATCAGGTCCCCTATGGCACCAAGGATATTCTGCCCGGCGAGATGAAAAGCCGCAGGCGTATCGAAAATGCCATTGTGAATGTGTTTGACAAATGGGGCTATGACGAGGTTAAAACCCCTGATTTTGAATATGTGGATACCTTTGGTAACGGCGGCACTAAGGGGGATTTTCGCTTTTTTGACCGCAACAATAATCTGTTGGTGCTGCGCAACGATATGACGGCGCCCATCGCGCGCCTGACGGCCACAAGGCTGGCCGGCGGCGAGAAGATTAAGCGCCTGTGCTATTTGGCGAATCTGTATCGCTACGAAGAGATTCAGGCTGGTCGTCAATGCCAGTTTGAGCAGGCGGGCGTGGAGCTTTTAGGTGCTAACGGCGCTGCTGCCGATGCTGAAATCATCGTGCTGGCAGCCGAAGCACTGCAGGCTGCAGGCGTGGAGCAGTTTGCCATCAGTCTGGGCCACGTTGATTTTATCAACGGTCTGGCTGAGGAGGCAGGCTTTGACGAAGCGCAAGTGAAGCAGCTGAAGGCTTGCCTGCGCAGACACGATGCAGTGGGCATGCAGCAGATGGCCGACAGCATGGAAAATATTCGCCCCGAAATCAAGCAGCTTTTTGCAGACTTCCTCTTCCTGCAGGGAGGGGTGGAGCTCATTGAGCGCGTGTCGGGTGTAGTGACCAATGCGAAAGCATTGAGTGCGCTAGAAGACTTGCGCCGTATTTACGCTTTAGTAGAAGCTTATGGCGCTGCCGCTTACCTGAGCTTTGATTTGGGACTGTATCGCTCCCTTGATTATTACACTGGCATGCTCTTTGAAGTGTATATGCCGGAGATTGGCTACCCCATTGCTGGCGGTGGTCGCTACGATAAGATGATGCAGGGCTTTGGCCTGGATTGCCCCGCTACGGGCTTCGCCCTCGG
>CAMFET010000248.1 GCA_945949475.1 uncultured Phascolarctobacterium sp. | reverse complement strand
CACCACTATCCAGCGTAGCCACCACGGCTGTGGTGCCGCCCACGCCCTCCTCTACCTTATAACCCAGCTTACGCAGAAAGCCTGCCAGAAAAGAAGCCGTGCGGACTTCTTTAAAGGCAGGCTCTGCCATGGCATGGAGCTGGGGCCAAACATGTGCGATATGACCTTCTAGATCCATGATTATTCACATTTCCCTTCCGATAAGAACCGTTTTTATACTAAAGCTAGTTTATTCCTTCCAGCCAAGATATACAGAGCCAGGGAATTTAGTCTTGATAAACTCACCATTTTCCTTGGATTGATAAGCTTCCTTGAAAATCTTCAAGCGAGGGTCATTCAAATCCTTTTCCTGTACAGCGACAATATTTACATACAGGGAATCAGCGGTTTCCTTAACAATGGGGTCGGTTGCCGGATTTAAGCCTGCGTTCAAAGCATAGGTAGTGTTGATAGCAGCGCAGGTTACATCATCCAGAGAACGAGGAATAGCAGCTGCTTCCAGCTCGATAATTTGGAATTTATGCGGATTGTCGGTGATATCGTTCACAGTGGTGGTGATATCCTTCGGATTCTTAACCTTGATCAGGCCATTGGCTGCTAAGAGCAAAAGGCTGCGGCCACCGTTGGTGGGGTCGTTAGGAATAGCGATTTTAGCGCCATCAGGAATCTTGTCGCCAGGCTTTAATTTTTTAGAATAAATATTAATGGGGAACAGCGCAGTGCTGAAAGCATTTGCCAGCTTGAAGGAGGGCTCCTTCTTCATAGTTGCCTTTAAGAAGGGCTCATGTTGGAAGCTATTAGCCCAAATTTCACCGGCTGCCAAAGCGGAGTTAGGCGTTACGAAGTCGCTGAATTCCTTAATTTCGATTTTCAAGCCCTTTTTCTCGGCAATCTTCTTTACATTTTCCATGATAATGGCATGAGGGCCGGGGTTAACGCCTACGATAACGGGCTTATTCATATCCACCTTTTGCTCTGCCTTTTTATCGCCACCGCAGCCAGCTGCTACCAGCGTAAAAGCTGCTAAAACGCCAACTAGTGCATATTTCAAAAACTTATTCATTCTAGATTTCCTCCCTTAATATGCAGTCTTGAATTCTGCTAAAATACATATTACTATTGTATTCTTACCCTTGCTTATAGTCAAGCAGGGAATATGTAACAAAAGCAACATTTCCTAAGCATTGGGCACAAATATGTTAAAAGCTCTCTGCCCACATAGAGCAGAGAGCTAAATATTATTGAATTAACGGCCGATTACATCATGCCGGGCATGCCGCCACCCATGGGAGGCATTGCCGGAGCAGCACCTTCCTTAGCCGGTTTATCGGCTACGATGGATTCGGTGGTCAGTACCATGGCAGCGATGGAAGCAGCATTTTGCAGAGCGCTTCTGGTAACCTTGGTCGGGTCAACGATGCCTTCAGCGATCATGTCCACATATTTTTCGGTAGCAGCGTTAAAGCCTACGCCCTTGCGGCTGCGTTTAATAGCGTCAACGATGACAGCACCCTCCAGGCCAGCATTGTAAGCGATTTGGCGAACAGGCTCTTCGATAGCGCGTTTAACGATATCAACGCCGGTCTTTTCGTCGCCAGTAACCTTCAGCTTAGCCAAAGCAGCTTGTACCTGCAGCAGAGCAGTGCCGCCGCCAGGAACGATGCCTTCAGCAACAGCAGCGCGAGTTGCGTTCAGAGCATCCTCAATGCGCAGCTTCTTGTCCTTCATTTCTACTTCGGTAGCAGCGCCAACCTTGATTACTGCAACGCCGCCAGCCATCTTAGCCAGGCGC
The DNA here is from genome assembly GCA_945949475.1 of uncultured Phascolarctobacterium sp. Classification (GTDB taxonomy): domain Bacteria; phylum Bacillota; class Negativicutes; order Acidaminococcales; family Acidaminococcaceae; genus Phascolarctobacterium_A. The sequence goes on along the minus strand of CAMFET010000248.1, from coordinate 728 downwards.
TCTTGCAGTTTTTCTTTATCGAACTCGGAGGTGGTTTCGGGGATTTGAGCACGAATTTGTGCTACACGAGCAGCAATTGCGTCCTTATCGCCTTGGCCATCAACGATGGTGGTCATTTCCTTGGTTACGCGTACTTGGCCTGCACGACCCAAATCAGCGATGGTAGCGCTATCCAGCTTGCGGCCAACCTCTTCGCTGATAACAGTTGCGCCGGTCAAGGTTGCGATATCCTGCAGCATTGCTTTACGACGATCGCCAAAGCCAGGAGCCTTAACAGCAACAGCCTTGAAGGTACCACGCAGCTTGTTTACAACCAGAGTAGCCAGTGCTTCGCCTTCGATATCCTCGGCGATAATCAACAGCTCGCTACCGCTTTGTACAACCTTTTCCAAAACAGGCATAATGTCTTGGATCATGTTGATTTTTCTATCGGTGATGAAAACGAAAGGATTGCTTAAAACTGCTTCCATTTTGTCAGCATCGGTAGCCATGTAGGGAGAAATGTAGCCGCGGTCAAATTGCATACCTTCTACAGTTTCTACGCAGGTATCCATGGTCTTGGATTCTTCGATGGTGATAACGCCATCATCGCCAACCTTTTCCATAGCGTCAGCAATCAATTGGCCAACCTCTTCGTCACCAGCGGAAATAGAAGCAACCTGTGCTTTAGCTTCCTTGGTTTCAACCTTTTGGGAAACAGCCTTCAGCTCGTCAACCAAAACGTCAAC
>CAMFET010000247.1 GCA_945949475.1 uncultured Phascolarctobacterium sp. | reverse complement strand
CTATCTGAAAATTCACCAAGAGGAGGATTTGATTGCCAATTTGCGTGAGCGTATCGAAGAGCTGAACGACTACCATTTTACGGATAAGGAATGGGAGCGCTTCTTCACCACGGAGCTGGCCAATCCCAACGCCCATATTGCGGAAAAAAGCAAAATTATCCAAGAAAGCCCCATCTTCAGCTTTAAGCGTGACGATGGCACTACGAAAAATATTCGCATTATCGATAAAAAGAACATCCATAACAACCGCCTGCAGGTGCTCAATCAATACGAAAACGGCAAGCAGCAGGGCGCCAAATACGATAATCGCTACGACGTGACCATCCTGGTCAATGGTCTGCCCTTGGTGCACGTGGAGCTCAAGCGCCGGGGTATCCCCATCCGCGAGGCCTTTAACCAAATCGAGCGCTACCAAAGGGATTCCTTCTGGGCAGGCTGTGGCCTGTTTGAATACGTGCAAATTTTCGTCATTTCCAATGGCACCAACACTAAATATTATTCCAACAGCACCCGCTTTAACGCCATCAAGGACGCCAAAAGCGGCAAAACCAAAAAAGAAAAAACCAGCAATAGCTTTGAATTCACCTGCTTTTGGGCGGATGCCAATAATCATGTGATCACCGATTTAATCGACTTCACCAAGACCTTTTTTGCCAAGCATACCCTGCTGAACATCATCACCCGTTATTGCATCTTTACCTCCGAAAACATTCTCATGGTGATGCGTCCCTACCAAATAACCGCTACCGAGCGCATTTTGAATAGGGTGGAGATTGCCCACAATTATAAAAAATATGGCAGCATTGCCGCCGGTGGCTTTATTTGGCATACCACGGGCTCTGGCAAAACCCTGACCTCCTTTAAAACGGCGCGGCTGGCCTCCCAGCTGCCCTTTATCGACAAGGTGCTTTTTGTAGTAGACCGCAAGGATTTGGATTACCAGACCATGAAGGAATACGACCGCTTTGAAAAGGGCGCTGCCAATAGCAATACCAGCACCGCCAAGCTCAAAAAACAGCTGGAGGATGACAATGCCCATATCATCATCACCACCATTCAAAGCTGGCCACCTTCATCAAGAAAAATCCCCAGCACCCTGTTTACCAAAAGCAGGCTGTGATTATTTTTGACGAATGCCATCGCTCCCAATTTGGTGAAATGCATACGGATATCGTCAAGAGCTTCAAAAAATACTATCTCTTTGGCTTCACCGGTACGCCTATTTTTGCCATCAATGCCAGCCGTGGCGGCAATCCTCAGTTTATGACCACGGAGCAGGCCTTTGGCGATAAGCTGCATACCTATACCATTGTGGACGCCATTAACGATAAAAACGTGCTGCCCTTCCGTGTGGATTTTATCAAAACCATGGAGATGGAAGAGGATATTACCGATGAAATGGTGTGGGGCATTGATCGGGAAAAGGTCATGATGTCCCCGGAGCGCATCAGCCTTGTGACCAAGTATATCCTTGATAATTTTGACCGCAAAACCTATCGCGGCGATAAAACCTATATCTTTAACGCCCTGACCAATATCGGGGACGTGGCCTCTGCTGGTAGGCAGGAGGTGGAGGAAATCAAGCGCAAGCAGCGTTTGAGCGGCTTCAACTCCATCTTTGCCGTGAGCTCCGTGCCCATGGCCAAGCTCTATTACGAAGAGTTTAAAAAGCAAATGGCCGCCAATCCCACCAAGGCACTGCGCATTGCCACTATTTTTAGCTATGGTGCTAACGAGGAAAACCCAGAGGATACCTCGGCCCTTGATACCAACAGTCGCGACTTTTTGGAAGCAGCCATTAAGGATTATAACGAGCTGTTCCACACCAATTACGACACCTCCGCCGATAAATTCCAAAACTACTACAAGGATGTTTCCCTGCGCATGAAAAACAAGGAGCTGGATTTGCTCATCGTGGTAAACATGTTCCTGACGGGCTTTGATGCTACGACGCTCAACACTCTGTGGGTGGATAAAAACCTCAAGATGCATGGCTTGATTCAGGCCTTTAGTCGCACCAATCGCATTTTGAATTCCATCAAGACCTATGGCAATATCGTGTGCTTTAGAAAGCTGCAGCAAAGGGTGGAAAATGCCATCGCCCTTTTTGGTGACAAGGACGCCAGCAGCATTGTGCTTATTCGTAGCTTTGATGATTATTATAAGGGCTACAAGGATGATGATGGTAAAGCTGTGCCGGGCTATGTGGGCATGATAAAGGAGCTAGAGCAAAAATTCCCCTGTGGCAAGACCATTATGAGCGAGGAGCAGCAAAAGCGCTTTATCATACTCTTTGGTGCCATTTTGCGCATGCGTAACCTGCTAGTATCCTTTGATGAATTCGTGGGCAAGGAGCTTATCAGTGAGCGCGATTTTCAAGATTATACCGGCATGTATGAGGATTTGCGGGAGCTGTGGAGACATAGGCGCGAGGGTGGTGGCCCCAACGCTAATATCGATGACGATATTGTTTTTGAGGTGGAGCTGATTAAGCAAATTGAAATCAACATCGACTATATCCTGATGCTGGTGAA
>CAMFET010000246.1 GCA_945949475.1 uncultured Phascolarctobacterium sp. | reverse complement strand
AATATAAGGGAGGAGCTGCCTATGCATATAGAAGAGATTATTCAAAAAATAGGGCCCACGGATAAAGAGTGCGCTAAATTGGCGCAGGCTCGCTTTGATGCGTTGATTAAGCCCGTGGGCAGCCTGGCCCAGCTGGAGCGCATGACCGCTAAATATGCGGGTATTGTGGGCAAGTATAATAAGCACGAGCTGGAATATCCTAAGCGCGAGCTTTTGGTGTGGTGCGGGATTGACGAGGCCGAGCAGGCCGGCAAAATTATGCAGGCGCAGTGGCCGGTGAATGTGCTGGCCGCCGAGACTGGCGCTAAAACGCAAGCACTGCTCGTCACTGCCGAGACTGAGGCCGATGCCCTGGAGGAGGGCGCTACGCTGGTGCAGGAAAGCATTCACGAGCGCGGGCTGGGGCTGCTGGGCTTTGGCTGCTTGGCTAGCGTGGATAATGTTGATAATGAGATGGTGCAGGCCGCTATGGTCGGCGGCATTTTGCAGGCTGCTGCCATGGGTGTGGGCGTGCTGTTAGACGGTGTGGCTACGCTGAAGGCGGCGCAAAAAGCGCGTGAGCTTGCTCCCCATGTGCTGGATTACTGCTTCGCGGGCCATGTGAGCGACGAGGCCGGGGCCGAGGAGCTGCTCAAGGAGCTGGGGCTGGAGGCACCGCTGCGCTTAAACATTCCCGACGGTGCGGGGGAGGGTGCAGCACTGTGCTTTACCCTGTTTGATGCTGGTATTAAAGCCTATAAGGAAATGGAAACCTTTGAGGAGGCCAGCGTGCATGCAGAGGTTAAGGAGTTTTCCTTGGCCGAGCAGAATAAGAATACTAAATAAAGAGGATAAAGGAATGGGAAAAATTTACTTAATTCGCCATGGTGAGACCGATAGTAATCTAGGTCACAAATTCCAAGGGCAGATGGATTTGCCCTTAAATGGCACAGGCTTAAAGCAGGCACGCCAAATGGCGGCCTATATGGCAGGTAAAAAAATTGATGCGATTTATTCCAGCTCCATGCTGCGCGCGCGCATGACGGCGGCGGAGCTGGCCATGAGCAAAAATATGCCCTATCGCTCGCTGGATTTATTGAAGGAAATCAGCTTTGGCGATTGGGAGGGCTTGGAATATGCGGAAATAACTGCGCGTTGGCCTAAGGAAATGGAGGCCTTTTTGCATCGACCGGCAGAGTGGGAGCCGCCCCACGGCGAAACCTTTGCTGCGGCGCAGGAGCGCTGCCGCCTGGCCTTTGAGCACATTTTTGCTGAGCAGGGTCACGATAAAAATATCGCCATCGTCTCCCACGGCGGCATCATCCGCTTGCAGCTGTGCCTGGCCTTGGGCATCCCCCTCAATAACCTGTGGCGGCTGAGCGTGTACAATGTTTCCGTCTCCACCCTGAGCGATTGGGAGGGCAATTTGTGCGTGGATACGATGAATGTGGCCGACTTTTTAAAGAGCAGTGTGGAGGCGCACGTAATCTAAGCTGGGGACTTAAGTAAAGCAGCTTAACATATTTTTTATAATCCCTAGTTGACATTTGTATCCCGGTACTATATACTGATATTGGTATCTCAGTGGTCCGTTTAAGTTACTAACTTCTTCAAATCATAGATATAACCATTGATGACATGGGGAAGCCTCGGTAAAATCTTAATGCGTTCTTTGGGGTATTATCTATGATAAGGAGTGATTTCACAATGAAAGAAGACAAGACTTTAACCTGCTGCGAGTGCGGCCAAGAATTCGTATTTACCGCTTCCGAGCAAGAATTTTACGCTGAAAAGGGCTTCACCAACGAACCTCGTCGTTGCCCCACCTGCCGTCAAGCTCGTAAACAACGCATGGGCATCCAAACTGAGCGTCCGCAACGCGAAATGTTCCCCGCTACCTGCGCTGAATGTGGTAAAGAGACCATGGTACCGTTCAAACCCTCTAACGATCGTCCGGTATACTGCCGTGATTGCTTTAACGCACGTAAAGCTCACTAATTTTTAACAAGTAGGACTGTTGCTTAGGCAGCAGTCCTTTTTATTTTGCTTTTGCGCTGCTTAGTAAGCAGGAATTTGGTAAATTAACAAGAATATTATAAGAATATAGCTTGTAAAAGATAGTCTCGCTAGGGCTGGTTTTAGCTCTAGTCACGTGTGGCAAAGGAGGAAGTGCTTTGTTATATAGATTATTATGCAGCCTGCTCTTGGTGGCGGGACTGCTTGCCCAGCCCATGCTGGCTGCTGCCAGTGGTATAACCACCTATCCTGCGTTGGTGAGCCCCGATTATTGGCTTAAGCAAAACGTGAATGGGGAAATGATGGTGCTAAATGCTAATGCCATCAATAGCTTTAATAGCCAAATCCGCAGCCTGTCGCGCACTGTGTACGATATGAGCAATTATCCCAGCACGGTGAGCGGTGATGCCTTAAAGACGCGCATTATGAATTATGTGGTGCTGGAGGATGATTTATATTTAAATGGCAATAAGGTGAGCGATAATTATAAAAATATTTTGCGCACCCAAACAAATATCAAGGCCATTCCAAGCACCGTAAA
>CAMFET010000245.1 GCA_945949475.1 uncultured Phascolarctobacterium sp. | reverse complement strand
TACTTCACTCCTTGTTTTTGCCCCTCACCATAATTGCCCGGGCAATTTTTGCTTTACCTTAGGCGGAAATTGCTTATCAAAGGCCTCTGCCTCTGCTTCATCCACAAAATAGCCTGCAGGGTCGTGATAGACACCCTTGACCCTAGCCAAAAAGCCCGGTTCCAGCTCCTTGACAATAAAATAATCGGCCTCAGGGTCATCAGCATAACGAATACACACGCTTTTGCCCTTTACAAAACCAGTCTTGACGTAGCTGATGCAACACATAATGCTCTAGGCAGCCGGGACGATAGACATTCCAAAAGGCCTCCCGCACGAGGTTTTCCACAGCGGTACGTTCTTCTGTACGCTCAGGGCGGATGGTGATTTCTTGCTTGGTTTGGGGATTTTTTGTTGTATATACGAAATTAAACATTGTTGTACCTCCGAAATTCTTGCTTACAAATTTATTCATTACTTGACCACAAGAAGCCGAGAGGCTTGCTCGACACGCAGCATAACCTCCCGGTTACGCTACAATATCCAGTACATTAGTTTTTTTTTAAAAGCATTCTCCTTAAAAATAAATTTGCAAAGGCTGAAAAAACTAGAGCAATTGCCACACTCGCTTACAAAAGCAATAGCGCCAACAACTTCTGCTGATACCTGAGCGGAACTTATAAAATCAGGACCAGTGTACCCGCTGTAATCAATAGGCCACCGATAATGGTTTTCGTGGTAATGACTTCGCCCAGAATGAAAAAGGCCATGATCATGGTAATAACCACGCTGAACTTGTCCACAGGCACAACCTTGCTGGCTTCGCCAATCTGCAGGGCGTAAAAATAGCACAACCAGGACAGACCTGTAGCCAAGCCGCTGAGCACTAAAAAGGTCCAGCTTTTGGTGCTGATATCCACGATTTGCTGATGCTTACCGGTAGCAAATACAATGAGCCAAGCCATGACCAGTACTATCACCGTACGGATGGCGGTAGCCAAATTAGAATTGACATTTTCAATACCAATCTTAGCAAAAATTGAAGTCAGAGCAGCAAAAACTGCAGATAAAAGTGCAAACACAACCCACATAATCCTTTTCTCCTTCCTAATTTACAAGCTATATTTAAGTCCACATACTGATCCATCTAAAAACACCATTATCCAAGCTTATCCCTGCCTATATTATAATAGGAAAAACAGCCATAAACAACCTCCTACCTTGCAAAACCGTACAATCGGTTCGATTTACACTCCAATCGCGAAACGCGATAGGAAAAAAGTGTTCTTTTTTACTTACTATCCACTACTATCTCTACTAACTACTATACAAAACCACATAACAGAATCCCCTCGGACAACCCGAGGGGAATAAATATATATTTGATTTATGGTCTTTCTAATAAACAAACATTTTCTGTATGGCTGGTCATTGGGAACATATCCACCGGCTGCACAAGCATTGCCTTGTAGCCATGCTCTTCGAGATAATGCAAATCGCGAGCCAAGGAGGCCGGATTGCAGGACACATAGACAATGCGGCGGGGCGCTACACCAGCAATAGCGGCCAGCACTCGCTCCTCGCAGCCGGCACGAGGCGGGTCCACCAGCACTACATCAGGAGTCACACCACTATTAAGCAGCTTGGGCAGCTCGACAGCTGCATCACCCAAAATGAACTCCGCATTGGCGCATTTATTCTCTTCCGCGTTACGCTTTGCATTTTCAATGGCCGGAGCTACGATTTCAATGCCGTACACCTTTTTCGCATGGCGGGCCAGATACAAGGAAATAGTACCCGTACCGCAGTACACATCTACAACGGTTTCATCACCAGCTAAAGCAGCAAACTCCAACGCCTTGTTATACAGCTTCTCGGCCTGCTCACTGTTCACCTGAAAGAAAGCCTGCGCAGAAATGTGGAAGCTTAAGCTACCAAGGCTATCCTTAATACTTTCTGCACCCCAGAGCACGCGTGTTTTGCTACCCATCACCACATTGGTCTGCTTTTTGTTGATGTTTTGCACCACGCTAGTGAGTCCCGGCACATATTGCTGCAGCCATTTGACCAAGGTTGCCCGATGGGGTAAATCATAGCTAGACGTGATAATAACAGCCATGACCTCACCGCTGTGCACGCCCACACGCCCCATTACATGGCGCACCATGCCCTTGCCGGTACGCTCGTCATAGGCGCTGATATTGTAATGCTCCATCCATTTGCGCACCGTGGTTAAAATAGCATTATTGGCTTCCTTGGAGATCAGGCAGCCATCGGTATTGATAACGTTATGTGTAGCGGTGGCATAGCAGCCAATTTGCAGCTGTCCTTCGGCGTTCTGCGCGGCAGGAAACTGCATCTTGTTGCGATAATGCCAAGGGTCATTTGCACCTAAAACAGGCAAAACCTCCACATTCAGGTGACCAATACGCGTCAAAGCGTCCTGCACCTGCTGGCGCTTAGCGGCCAGCTGACCGGCATAGCTTAAATGCTGCAGCTGGCAGCCACCGCACTCCTCATATACAGGACATTGGGGCACAACGCGCTCAGGGGAAGCAG
>CAMFET010000244.1 GCA_945949475.1 uncultured Phascolarctobacterium sp. | reverse complement strand
CTGCAGCCTGCTTGTTGTTCTCCACCATATGCTGCATGATGATGCAATATACGGCAATATCGCCAAGGCTTTCAGTAATTTTTTCTTCATTAATTGTTTGCCCGGCGCCAAACACATGGGCAACGTGCTTTAAGCAATAGCATTTTGCTGTTTCATACATATGTTCCCAGCTATCATCTCCGTATTGCAGCATAGCTCCATTGCGAAAATTCGCCAGCTGGTCTTTATCACCATATTGCTTGTTCTTTTCCTTGAAAAGGTTGGCCAGCTCATGGAATTTATTAATGCAGCTTTCAGTCAAATCATTCGTTTTCTCGTTCATTTTTATCTCTTGCCTGCTCCTTTCACCAATAAGCCTTCTTTATGCGCCTGACGCGCTATCTTAGCAGTTTCATCATCGCTAAATGCAAGGCAGCTCGGGCAAATTATAACTTCTTGGCCATTCTTCAATATATAGCGATTGCAACTGCCATTCTTTTGCCCGCATACGTGACATTGGCGCTTCATGCTTTATCCCTCCCGAGCTTACTATGAACATAGCACATTGCGATGCACATTACGGCTATTGTAGTGATCAAGCAGATTGCAAAATCAATAAGCATAATCTCCATAACTACGCCTCCTAAAACAATTCCTCTTTGGGCAGCACAAACCAATACTCTCCCAACGGGCTAGGTGGGTACCACTCCCATTTATAGCCCTGCTCCTTGCAGTACATCACCAAGGCATCAGATGCCAGACAGTTGATAAAGCGCCCGCTTTCTCTGTACTGCTTTGCTAGAGGCTCGAACTTTTCACGCATTTCATCGGCAGTATAGTGCTCAAGAGCACGGCAACCATTGAATATAATGTGTGCCGCAAGTTTTTCCTCATGCATGCTTGCGCCTCTACGTTTCAGCTTTTTCTCAACTTCTTCATTCCACTCCATGCTTTTGCTCCTTTACATGCTAATCCGCTGCCCGCAGTTCGGGCAGTAGGATGCATAAGCAGGTACACCTTGTCGGCAACATGCGCAACGATACGCTGCACTGCAATCATCTGCCTTTTCAATATTGATGTAGCCCGGAATTTGGCGTTTGATGGCTTTAGCTACCAGCTTCAGTTGTTTGAGGATAGCTTTTGCGTTCAGCACTTCCTTACGTGATTTTTTATATCTCAGCAGTGTTTTTTGCTCAGGAATAGCGATTTTCTGGATTTCAAACAGACAAATGCGCAGGTTCTGTTCACGTTCCGACAGGCTTTCCCACCATTCAATGCGTTTTGGAGTCGCATTATTTCCGTAATAAATCATGCCTTTTTATCTCCTTGCTTGTCATTGCTCTCAGCCTCGTAGATAGCATCTTCAAGTCTATTGCGCAAGCGCAGGTAAATTTCCAAGTTGTCGCGATGGTAGTCTAGCCCGCTGTTATACAGGCCTTGTGGCATCTCTCTTTTTGTATCTTTCAGCGCCAAAACCATACCGAGGTTCTCGCCAATGCTTTTATCTAAGGCGATACGCAGTGCCATACGCTCCGGCTCGGTGATGATCTGAACGTTAAGCGGCGACGATAATTTTAATTCTTTCATTTTCTCATCTCCAATGCTCACGTGCTTTTCGGTTAATGTCATTTTTAACCCTCCATGTCTTTCAATTTACGTGCTTTGCGATGCAGAACAAAATTAGATACCTGATGGAGCGCTTTTCTGCGAACTTCTACAAGCAGATGCCCTCTGTAGCTGATGTGTTTATTGCGCAGCAAGCCATACATGCTACGTGCTACAGCATAATAATCAATCTTTTGCATAACCTTTCCCTTCCTCTTTCTCCCAAATTTCCATAACTGCACCGGCAAAGCGCTGGCAGGTTTTGTTTTCCTCTTCATTCAGCTGGCGCTTCTTGACCTGAATGCTGCGTTGGTATAATTGTTTGGCCAACACATCCAGGCGGGTATCCTTAGCATTGAGCTTGCCGTAATCATGCGCCGCCACGAGCGCTATGGCCTGCAGCAAGACCTCCATGGTCTCAGCCGTTGCTTCCTTGGTCGCTTTGATTTCGCGCGCTGCCGATACCGCAATCGCCTGCGCCGGGGCAATGCCTTGCTTTGCACATTTAAATGCTACACGACGCTTATTTTTACGGGTTATACTACTCATTGCATCCTCCCATTTGGCGGATTTCCTCGCCGATGAGCTTATACAGCTTCTTCAGCTCCTCTTTGGTCAGCGTAATGCCCTTGCCAGGCTTGCCGTTAGGGTTCCAGGTGCGCAGGTCATATTTTGTGTATTTCTCATCCCAGATAACCACGTTCAGCTCCTTGGTGTAACCGGAAGGATTCTCGCTGAGAGCACCGATTCTTCTTTCCAATTTGAAATCAATTTTCATTGTATTTACTCCTTGCTTTTGTTATAATAACTATGATCGTTTTGCTTAGAGCATTGACAGTTTGCGGCTGCCAATGCTCTTTTTCTTTTGTCCATGCCAGCAGTGCTCATTTACGCACCTCGATGGGGATTAAAACCACATCGCCCACCTGCAGGTCACCTTTGATATTGCTGATTTGGCG
>CAMFET010000243.1 GCA_945949475.1 uncultured Phascolarctobacterium sp. | reverse complement strand
GGCGAGGTTTTAATCGTAGCCTTCTTCCCGCAGCTGTCCGGCTACCGTGACGCTTTTGCATTTATCGTTTTGATTATTATTCTGTTCTACAAGCCCACCGGTCTATTGGGCGAAAAAACTACGGAGAAGGTGTAAGCATGAGTAAAAGAAATATGATACTGACCGTAGTTGGTATAGTAGTGCTCTTTGCCGGTGCTTGCTACGCTCAGTTTGAATTAGACTCTTATTTGCGCAGAATTATTAATCTGTGCCTGATTTATGCCATTATCGGTCTATCCATGAACCTGACCAACGGCTTCGCCGGTCAGTTCAGCCTGGGTCAGGCTGGCTTTATGGCCTTGGGTGCCTATGTGGTTGGCGTTTTCACTGTGCCTGTGGAGCTGCGTGCCAACGTTTTCTACGCTGTGCCCATGAATCCTTTAATTGCCGATATTCAGCTGCCCTTGTGGCTCGCCTTGATTGTAGGCGGCTTGCTGGCAGCTTTAGTAGCCTTTTTGATTGGTACGCCGGTGCTGCGCTTACGTGGCGACTATCTGGCCATTGCCACACTGGGCTTTTCCGAAATTATCCGTATCGTTATTACCAATGCGCAAAGCTTTACCAATGGCGCGCTGGGCATCAAGGATATTCCAACTATTAACGATGTGCGGTATATTTTCCTAGTAACAGCTATAATTTTCCTGTTTATCACCTGCCTTATCAACTCCTCCTATGGACGCGCCTTTAAGGCCATCCGCGAGGATGAAATCGCTGCTGAGGCTATGGGCGTGGGCCTGTTCCATCACAAGTGCATGGCCTTCATGCTGAGTGCCTTTTTCGCCGGTATTGGCGGTGGTCTGTATGCAACCTTGTTGGGCACTGTGGACCCGAAGAACTTCCTCTTTACTTTGACCTATAACTTCTTGTTGATCATCGTCTTAGGTGGTATGGGCAGCATCACCGGCAGTATGCTGGGCAGTATCATCGTTACGGCAGGCCTGGAATATCTGCGCATTTTCGATGAGCCCTGGGAAATCATGGGCACTGTGATTCCGCTGTTCCGCCCTGGCTTCCGTATGGTAATTTTCTCTCTGCTCCTGATGATTTGCGTACTCTTCTGGCGCAAGGGCATCATGGGTACGGAGGAATTCACTTGGGATAAATTTGTTGCTTTCTGCAAGAATCCTTTCAAATATTTTAAGCGGAAGGGAGCAAAGAACAATGGCTAAGACACAAACTGTTTTAAAAACTGATACTATGACCATGCGCTTTGGCGGCGTTACGGCGGTGTTCCAGCTGAATTTGGATATTCGCGAGCACCAGATTGTGGCCTTGATCGGTCCTAACGGCGCCGGCAAAACCACGGCCTTTAATATGATCACAGGCGTATATACTCCCACCGAGGGCGATGTCATCTACACTGCTCCTGGCGGTGAGCCTGTAAAAATTACCGGTAAACGCCCCAGCGATATCGCTAAAATGGGTATTGCCCGCACCTTCCAAAACATCCGCCTTTTCAAGGATTTGAGCGTGTACGAAAATGTTATGATCGCGAAGCATCTGCATTTAAAGTCTAATTTCCTCTCAGCAACACTGCATCTGCCTTGGTATAACAAGGAGCAGCGCGAGATGGAGGCTGATGTGGAGAAGCTGCTCCGCTCCGTGGATTTGTGGGAGCTGCGCCACGAGAAGGCCAGCAGTCTGCCCTATGGCAAGCAGCGCCGCTTGGAAATCGTGCGTGCCTTGGCAACTAATCCTAAGATTTTGCTTTTAGACGAGCCTGCCGCAGGCATGAACCCCAAGGAAACGGAGGAGCTGACGGAGTTTATCCGCCAAATTCGTGATGAGTATAATTTGACCATTTTTATGATTGAGCATCACATGGATTTGGTTATGGAAATCAGCGATTGGATTTATGTGCTGGACTTTGGCATGCTCATTGCCGAGGGTACCCCGGCAGAAATCCAGAACAATAATCGCGTAATTGAGGCATATCTGGGGGTGGATGAGGATGCTTAAGGTTAATGATTTAGTAGTTTCCTACGGCGGCATCGAAGCCCTGAAGGGTATTTCCTTAGAGGTGCCGGAGGGTAAAATAGTAACACTGATCGGTGCTAACGGCGCGGGCAAGAGCACGCTGCTGCGCAGCATTATTGGCCTCGTAAAGCCTGATAGCGGCTCAATTACCTATGGCGAGAAGCAGCTCATCGGCTTAAACTCCCAACAAATCGTGGAAAACGGCATCACCCTTGTGCCTGAGGGGCGTCGCGTATTCCCCAATCTGACGGTTTTGGAGAATTTGCAGATTGGTGCTTATCTGCGTAAGGACAAGGATGGCATCGAGAAGGATATCCGTTGGATTTACGATTTGTTTCCCCGCTTGGAGGAGCGTAGCTGGCAGATGGCGGGCACCTTGAGCGGCGGCGAGCAGCAGATGTTAGCCGTTGGTCGCGCGTTGATGTGTCGTCCTAAGGTACTGATGATGGACGAGCCCTCGCTGGGCCTGGCTCCCTTGAGTATTAAGGATATTTTTAATATTATCCAGGAGATTAATCGTCAGGGGATGACTA
>CAMFET010000242.1 GCA_945949475.1 uncultured Phascolarctobacterium sp. | reverse complement strand
AAATATCATTGGGCACTTCACCTTTAATATCACTATCCAAGCTGCCCTTGCGCTCGCAGTAGCCCAACGTATCCCACAGCGCAATGCGATGCTTTTTAAGCATTGCTTTCTTGTCCACATAATCAGCAGGATTATCTTCGCCCAGTAATAAAGCCAAAAGCTGCCAAAAGCGATTGCGCGGATGCGCATAATATTCCTGCTCTGTGAGGGATTTCACGCCCGGCATCGAGCCTAGGATTAAGATTTTGCTTTCGCTATCGACTAGTGGTGCGAAAGACGTGCAGGCGTACATGCTGACCCCATTAGACATAAATTAATCCCCTCCCCGCTGCTCGGCATAATCGTTATCTGTAAATTAGGAAAAAGCTGCTGCCAATAAGCCAGGTTACAGCTTTTTAACCCGCGCAGCTTGGACTCATAGCGACGTGGGCAGTGAAAAATGACGCCTTGGGCGCCACTAGTAACTAGCTCTTGCAAAATAGGCGTGAAATGGTTACGCAGCACGCGACCTTTCACCAGCTCACCCATGGAAGGATGAAATGGTCCCGCCACAATATTGCCCGGCGTACACAGCTCTTCATCGGGCTGCAGGCCAATGCGTATAACCTTAATACCAGCTTTAGTCAGGACTTTATAGACATAAGCTCCCTGCTCCACAGCGTCTTCCAAGTTCAAGGGCACGTACTCACCGCGCGCATAGCTTGCAGCTAGCGGCGTATCTTTAATCACGAGCACGGGGTAAATGCGGGCAATATCGGGCTTTAGCTGCGCAACTTCGGCAGCCGTTTGCTGCACACTGGCAAAGCCTTGCCCCGGCAAGCCCACCATCAACTGAACGCCAGTCTTAAAGCCATGCTCACGCAAAAGCTTATGTGCTTTATAAACTGCTTCTGCAGTATGTCCACGCTCTGCCTTTTGCAAAACCTCGTCATCCATGGACTGCACGCCCAACTCCACCAGCTCCACATGATGGGCTTGGATAAGCTCCAAGCGTTCAGCATCAATATAGTCCGGGCGTGTGGATACGCGCACGCTGCCGATTACGCCTTTTTCCAAAAGCTCATCCGTCAGCGCTAAAAGCTCCTTTTGTAGTACTAAATCAAGTCCTGTAAAGGAGCCACCGTAAAAGGCGGCCTCGTTATCCTTACTTGGCTTAAGCCACTTAAGCCAGCGCTCAATTTGTGACTTAGCCTCGGGTACTGCTGCCGATTTTTGTCCGCTAATAGTTTTTTGATTGCAAAACACACACTGATGAGGACAGCCCGCATGTGGTATAAAAATTGGTAAAATCGCCATCATTAAATCCTTATAAATATGACAAGAGCAGGTATTGCGAGCGTCTATCGAAGCATTTTAGTCACAAAATACACTCACATACTCAACAATACCTGCTTTATTTCGGTTTACAGCTGCTTTAAACAGACTAACAACCGTCATCTTTTTATTGCAGCTGCTCCTCCACAGCCTGCTTGGTTAAAATCGCCTCAATCACTAGGGCTACGCCATCATTATCATTAGAGGCAGTCACAATCTTGGCATGGTTTTTCACAGCATCCTTGGCATTGCCCACTGCTACACCAATGCCTGCATTGGCAATCATCTTGACATCGTTATTAGAATCACCAATGCACATAATCTCTTCCGGCTTGACGCCATAGCTAGCAGCCACTGCTTTGACTGCTTCCCATTTATTAATGCCGGGCTCCATAAGCTCTAAAAAATTATCCTTGGAGCTCGTTACATCCAATTTACCCTTGAACTTATTCGCAAAATCCTGCCACACATTTTGGAACTCTTCTGCTTTTGTCATCACGAGTATTTTGTACGGAGCCTCCTCTGTATGATAAACAGCATCCCCGATAGCAGTAGTTTGAATGCCGCTGATTTTGCTGTACATGCGTGAGCACTCATTTTCTGTATGAATCAAAATGCTGTCACCCACATACAGCTGCAAATAATAGCCCTTTTCCTTGCAATAGGCCAGCACCTCATTGGCAGTGGACAGCGTCATTTTTTGCTCATAAAAAACCTTGCCACTCAAGCTACCCTTCACAAGCGCACCGTTATATGTTACCAAGGGCACATCAAGTCCCAAACGCTCCGCATAGGGGCGCACAGATACATACATTCTGCCAGTTGCTAACAAAAAAATCTTGCCAGCAGCTAAAGCGCTTTTAATAGCCGCCTCATTACGTGCAGAAATCTGACATTTACTATTTAAAAGCGTATCGTCCATATCACTGGCGATAAGTTTAATTTCCATTACTAGAATTGCTCCTTTTTCTAATCAAAATCTCCAAAATAATACCCACCAGAGGATATAGCAAGAGTAGGAATATTAAATGCGGAAGCGTAGTATGCATGGTATAGCCCGGCATGAGCTTGGCCAGTGTAATCGCACCCTCCCACACAAAGGCTGCCACAACTACGATAGCCTTGGCGAGCTCCGTATACATAGCCATGGCCTCTGCTAGCTCTACTTGCTTAAAGGACTTGCTCACGATAAGCCACATCAGTCCTAAGCCTATGTTAACAATAAAGCCTTCGATAACAGCA
>CAMFET010000241.1 GCA_945949475.1 uncultured Phascolarctobacterium sp. | reverse complement strand
CTTATGACCGTCAAAATGCGCAAGCAGACCAATCCAATCTGCAAAACATCGCTCATCGCTTTGTAAATAACAAGGTGAACCTGATTTGTGCTATTGCTACTCCGGCTGCACAAACCGTGGCTAACGTAACCAGCGATATTCCTATCGTAGCAACCGCTGTAACCGATTACAAGACTGCTAAGCTGGTTAAGGATAATGCTAAACCCGGCACCAACGTTACTGGTACCACCGATATGAACCCGGTTGAGCAACAATTAGATTTGCTCTTGAAGCTGGTTCCCAATGCTAAATCCGTGGGCACCATTTACTGCTCCAGCGAGGTTAACTCCCAGCTGCAAATCGAAATCCTGAAGAAGGCTGCTGCTGCTAAGGGTGTTACTGTTAAAGAAGCAACCGTTTCCAATGTAAATGATATTCAACAGGCTGCTCGTAGCCTGGTTGGCAAGGTTCAAGCTATTTATGTACCTACCGACAATGTTTTGGCTTCTGCAATGCCCACCTTGGTTTCTGTTACCGAAGAAGCTAAGCTCCCCGTAATTTGCGGTGAAGGTGGCATGGTTAAGGCCGGTGGCGTTGCAACCCTTGGCGTTGACTACTACAAGCTGGGCTTCCAAGCTGGCGAAATGGCAGCTGATATCCTCGGCGGCAAATCCAAACCTGCTGATATGGCTATTCAAGCACAAAAGGAATTCAAAGCTATGGTTAACGTTAAAGAAGCCGAAAAGATTGGTTTGAAGGTTCCTGAAGATGTTTTGAAGGGTGCAGAATTAGTTAAATAATCCAGTTTCCCCATATTAGGAAAAATGAAGTCTGCCATATCCTATATATGGCAGACTTTTCTTCTATAAGAGCTTTTTAAAGAGCTTTTTGAGTTACTTTTTAGAACATTTTGCTGAGCTTTTTGCATTGCTATGTACTAATACATTTCAGGAAATGGAAGGATGTTACTAATGATCGATTTGTTGATTCCCACTGTGGCCCAGGGGCTGCTTTGGGCTTTGATGGCCTTAGGCGTATATGTGACCTTTAGGGTGCTGGATATTGCAGACTTGACGGTAGAGGGCAGCTTCCCCTTGGGCGCTGCTACCGCGGCATCCATGATGGTGGCGGGCTATGGTCCTATGGCGAGCTTGTTTGCTGCTTTCGTTACCGGCACCTTGGCTGGTGTGGTAACTGGCCTTTTACATACGAAAATGAAAATACCTGCTCTCTTGGCCGGTATTTTAACTATGATTGCTTTATATTCTGTAAATCTGCGCATTATGGGCAAGGCTAATCTTTCTCTTTTGGGTGTGGATACATCCTTTAAAATTGCGCGTAATATGCTGGGTATGAATATGGCGCAAACCACCTTGATTGTGGGCTTAATTGTGACCGTTATCGTGGGCACGTTCATGTACTGGTTCTTTGGTACGCAAATTGGTGCTGCTATTCGTGCTACCGGATTTAATCAGCAGATGATTCGCGCGCAGGGCGTGGATACTGATGTGACGATTATTTTGGGCCTTTTGATAAGTAATGGCTTGGTTGCAGTCAGCGGTGCGCTGGTCGCTCAGTCCAATGGCTTCTCCGATGTGGGCATGGGTACCGGCACCATCGTTATCGGCTTGGCCTCCGTTATTATCGGCGAGGTGCTCTTTGGCACGCGCTCCTTTAAAAATTGCTTAGTTTCCGTAGTTTTGGGCTCCATCGTTTATCGTATTGTTATTGCAACCGTACTGGCAATGGGCATGCCTCCTAACGACCTTAAGCTGTTCACTTCTGTGCTGGTGGCCTTGGCTCTGTCCATGCCCCTCATTAAAGCTAAGCTTAGCGGCAGAAAGGTGGTGCATTAAATGCTAGTGGTAGATAATATTTATAAAACATTCTTCCCTGGGACCATTAATGAAAAAAGGGCTCTGCAGGGATTAAGCTTGCATTTAAAGCCCGGTGATTTTGCTACCGTAATCGGTGGCAATGGCGCTGGCAAATCCACTATGCTTAATTCCATCGCCGGTGTTTTCCCCATTGACGAGGGCAAGGTCATCATTGACGGTGAGGATATCACCAAGAAGCCGGAGCATAAGCGCGCTAAATATATTGGTCGCGTATTCCAGGACCCCATGCTGGGTACTGCAGCAGGCATGATGATCGAAGAAAACTTGGCCTTGGCTGCGCGCCGCGGCGAAACCCCGGGCTTGGGCTGGAGCCTTTCTAGCGACCAGCATGAGCGCTTTTACGAGCTCTTAAAGGAACTGGATTTGGGCCTCGAAAACCGCATGACGGCTAAGGTGGGCTTACTTAGCGGTGGTCAGCGTCAGGCCTTGACGCTGCTGATGGCAACATTAAAAAAGCCCAAGCTGTTATTGTTAGACGAGCATACGGCGGCGCTGGACCCGAAAACAGCTGCTAAGGTGCTTGCCCTGACCGAAAAAATCGTTACTCGCGATAGCCTTACCACGCTGATGATTACGCATAATATGCGTGACGCACTGCGCTATGGTAATCGCTTGATTATGCTGCACAATGGACGCGTTATCATTGATGTGCAGGGTGAAGAAAAGCAACATTTACAAATCCCGGATCTTTTAGCTATGT
>CAMFET010000240.1 GCA_945949475.1 uncultured Phascolarctobacterium sp. | reverse complement strand
TCATGGTGACGCCGGTGCAGTCGTAGCCCTGCTCCTGCATTAGCAAGGCTGCTACGCTGGAATCTACGCCGCCACTCATGGCGATTAATGCTTTGTGTTTCATTTTCTATCCTCCTGAGACCGTCCATAAGGCACCATCTTCTTCGCAATGGCTCCTAGGAGTATTATTTCTATATTATATTTCTATATTAATTATATCACTTTTTTCGCTACATCGCCGCGGTCGGTGACAATTTCATACCCTGCCATGCGTACTCTCGCCTCGAGGCAGCCACGGCATTGGGCAGCTTCCTCGCCGGTGCAGATTTTATTATCATATAGCTCGTACAGCTTGCGCACGTTTACGGGTGAGAGGTTGGGCATCACTACATTACCGCCGGCTTTTAGTCCCAGCTCGCGTCCGTTAGGATGAATGGTGCCCAGGGCAGTGGTGGCGGGCAGCAGCGCATAGGGGAACAGCAGGCGCAGCATGGAAAGCAGGCGCAGTGTTTGCTCCAGCGTGCCGCTCTTTTTATCGGCAAAGGGAGTTTGCTCGTGCGTAATATAGGGGCCGATGCCGATCATATCGGGCTCAAGCTGCTGCAAAAAACGCAGGTCTGCGAGCAGGTTCTGCGGCGTTTGGTAGGGTGAGCCCACCATGAAGCCGCTGCCCACCTGGTAGCCGATTTCCTTTAGGTCGAATAAGCAGCGCTTGCGATTGGCAAGGCTCATGCTGGCAGGATGTAGCTGGGCGTAGTGCTCCGGCGCGGCTGTTTCGTGGCGCAGCAGGTAGCGATTCGCGCCCGCATCAAAATAGGCTTGGTAGCTGGCGCGCTCCTTTTCGCCGATGGAAAGGGTTATGGCGCAGTCGGGATGCTGCTTGCGGATAGCGGCCACAAGGTCGCACATACGCGCATCGGTAAAATAAGGGTCCTCGCCACCCTGCAGCACGAAGGTGCGAAAGCCCAGCTTATAGCCCTCGGCACAGCAGGCCAGAATTTGCTCCTTGCTTAAGCGGTAGCGCTGAGCTTGGCTATTGCCGGCGCGGATACCGCAGTAGTAGCAATTATTTTTACAGTAATTAGTGAATTCAATGAGACCGCGCAGATAAACCTTTTTGCCGTAATACTGCTGGCGCAGCTTATCTGCCTGAGCTGCCAAAAGCTGGTTAAGCTCGGGGTCAGGGCTAGTAATAAGCTCCAAAAGCTGCTCATCTGGCAAATCGTGCTTTTGAGCTAGCGTATCTATTAAAGAAATAAGGGTACTCATGACTTCACCTCCGAATTCCTAGTGCTTTAATATGTTTCATATGATACATTAAATGGGCTTTGCTGTCAAGTGAAGAAATTTTTGCAAAAAAGTATTGACAGCTAGAAAATAAGATGTATAATAAGCCTATCAAACAAGTATGATTAGTAGAGATTGTGAGGAGATACAATGATATTCCCTGGTACACGATGTTGGTGGTATAATTAAGCTAATCCATTTTGATAATAAAAAAGTAAAAAGGAGCGATTATTATGGCAAAGGTATATACAAGCATTACTCAATTGATCGGCGGTACTCCGCTGGTAGAACTGAAAAACTATGAAGCAGAAAACAAATTAGAAGCGAAAATCCTGGCTAAGCTGGAATATTTTAACCCGGCTGGCAGTGTTAAGGATAGAATTGCCAAGGCTATGCTGGATGATGCAGAGGCAAAGGGCCTCTTAAAGCCGGGGGCTACTATTATTGAGCCCACCAGCGGCAATACCGGCATCGGCCTTGCTAGTGTAGCTGCAGCTCGTGGCTACAAAATTATCCTGACCATGCCCGAAACCATGAGCGTGGAGCGTCGCAACCTGCTGAAGGCTTATGGCGCTGAACTTGTACTCACCGATGGTGCCAAGGGCATGAAGGGCGCTATCGCCAAAGCACAGGAGCTGGCTGAGGCAACTCCGGGCAGCTTTATTCCTGGCCAATTCACCAACCCGGCCAACCCTGCCGTACATAGAGCAACCACAGGTCCCGAAATCTGGGCTGACACTGATGGCAAGGTAGATATTTTCGTAGCTGGCGTAGGCACCGGCGGTACCCTGACCGGTGTAGGCGAATATTTGAAGGCGCAAAACCCGAATGTGAAGATTGTGGCTGTAGAGCCCGCTGGCTCCCCCGTTCTCTCTAAGGGCGTTGCTGGTCCGCACAAAATTCAAGGCATTGGCGCAGGCTTTGTGCCCGATACCCTGAATACCAAGATTTATGATGAAATTATCCCCGTAGAAAACGAAGACGCCTTTACAACCGGTCGTGCCATCGCTCGTAAAGAGGGTGTGCTGATTGGTATCTCCAGCGGTGCCGCAGTTTATGCAGCTACTGTTTTGGCTAAACGCCCGGAAAACAAGGGCAAGACCATCGTAGCTCTGCTGCCGGATACGGGCGACCGTTATCTGTCCACCCCGCTCTTCAGCGAGTGAAATCTTTTATAAAGCACCATCTACGTCGTTGCGCCTCCTAGGAGTATTATTTATACGCCGTCGTCGCCGCGCCTCGTATCTGGCGCTTTCTTAAAGATTTCTAACTTAATGTTGGTTTATAGATATTCCCTTATCTATAAATATATTCACATC
>CAMFET010000239.1 GCA_945949475.1 uncultured Phascolarctobacterium sp. | reverse complement strand
AGGCTATTTAAAAGCAAAGAGCGTAATATGATTTTTAATTGCTTTTTTCATCAAACTGCTATATAATAGGAGACGAGCAAAGCTTTTATGTGTTGCTCGCAAAAGTGAAAACGACAAGCCTGCTAATTTTTTTAGTGGGCTTGTTTTTCTAAGTAAACGAGGTAATAAAATATGGAAGATGTTTTAACTAAAGCCACCGCTGAGGGTGTGCGTATTTATGCTTTGTGTACGACGAATTTAGTGCGTGAGGCTGCTAAAAGGCACGGCTGCTCGCATTTGGCCAGCGCTGCTCTTGGTCGTGCTATGAACGGTGCGCTGCTCCTTGCCGCTACCATGAAGGATGGCGAGCGCATCAGTCTGCGCCTTAAGGGTGACGGTCCCTTGGGCGATGTTGTTGCCGACGCCGAGGGCACTGACGTGCGCGGTTACGTCGAAAATCCCGACGCTTTCGTGCCTCTGCGCGAGGATGGCAAGCTCAATGTGGGCGCTGGCATTGGTAAGGGCAATATTGTTGTGACCCGCTATTTGCAAAACGCTGAGCCCTTCACTGGCTACTGCGAGCTGGCCGATGGCGAAATCGCTAGCGACTTAACCAAATACTTGTACGTTTCTGAGCAAACGCCGAGCAGCGTTGCCTTGGGCGTGCTCGTCAACAAGGAGGGGGAGGTCGAGGCTGCCGGTGGCTTCTTTATTCAGGCTATGCCTGGCTGTAGTGACGAGGTTTTGGCCAAGCTGGAGGAAAATGTTAATAAAACTCCCTACATCACCCAATTATTAGAAATTGGCTTCACTCCCGAGCGCATTATCGGCATTTTGGGGCGTGATTTGGATGTGGATATTAAAGAAACAGTCCCCGTGCATTTTAAATGTCGCTGCAGCAGGGAAAGCATTTTAATGGCCCTTAGCCGTTTGGATAAAAAGTCCCTCGCCGAGCTGGCTCAGGATGAGGTTACCGAGGCTCATTGCCAGTTCTGCAACAGCACCTATACCTTTGCGCAAAAGGAAATCCAAGGATTACTGGAGCAAAAATAAGACCAAATTTTTCTTGACAATTTAAACTTTTGTTTGTATAATAAGAGCATAAACTAAACAAAGTTGGGAGGCTTGAACAATGGATGCGGATAAAAAGAAAGCTTTAGATATGGCGATGCACCAAATTGAGAAGGATTTTGGCAAGGGCAGCATTATGAAATTAGGTGAAGCTAGTGCCAAAATGAATATAGAGGTTATTCCTACCGGAGCTCTGAGCCTGGATATTGCTTTGGGTGTGGGCGGCATTCCCCGCGGCCGTGTTATCGAAATCTACGGCCCTGAATCCTCTGGTAAAACTACTGTAGCCCTGCACATGATTGCGGAAGCCCAAAGGCTGGGTGGCTATGCAGCCTTCATCGATGCCGAGCATGCGCTGGACCCTGTTTATGCTCGTGCTTTGGGCGTTGATATTGATAATCTTTTGATTTCTCAGCCGGATAATGGCGAGCAGGCTTTGGAAATCGCCGATGCCTTGGTACGCAGTGGCGCTATCGATATCATCGTCATCGACTCCGTAGCCGCTTTGGTGCCCCGTGCCGAAATCGAAGGCGAAATGGGCGACTCCCACGTGGGCTTGCAGGCACGCTTGATGAGCCAGGCGCTGCGTAAGCTGACCGGTCTCATTTCTAAATCGAAATGCGCTACCATCTTTATCAACCAAATTCGCGAAAAGGTGGGCGTAATGTTTGGCAACCCCGAAACCACTACTGGTGGCCGTGCTTTAAAATTCTATTCCACCGTGCGTCTTGATGTGCGCCGCATCGATACTCTGAAAAACGGTAATGATATGATCGGCAGCCGTACCCGCGTTAAGGTCGTTAAGAATAAGGTTGCTCCTCCCTTTAAACAGGCCGAGTTCGATATTATGTATGGCAAGGGTATTTCCCACGAGGGCTGCCTTGTTGATTTGGGTGCTGAATTAGACATCATCAATAAGAGCGGTGCGTGGTACTCTTATGGCGACATTCGCCTAGGCCAGGGCAAGGAAAAGGTTAAGGACTTTTTGCGCGATAACCCCGATGTAGCTAAGGAAATTGAAGCTAAGATTCGTGCCACCGCTATGGGTCAACCCGAGGTCAAGACTGATGCCGCACAGGTAGTAGACGATGTGGAACCGATCTTCAAAGAAGAGCTCTAAGGAAAAGTTTGCCAGCGCGCAGGAGGCTTATAACTGCGCGCTGAACTTGCTTTCCTATAGGGATTTTAGCGATAAAAAAATGAAGGAGCGCTTGCAGCTCAAGGGTGCTGATGAAGAGCAGGCCGAGCAGGCTATTGCCAAGCTGCAGCACTACGGCCTTTTGGACGAGCAGCGCTATGCGGCGCGTGTTTTTGAGGGCTGGCTTAATAAGCGCAGCTATGGCAGGCAGCACCTTAGGGCGGAGCTTGTGAAGCGTGGCATTCGTCCCGAGCTGGTGCAGGAGGTGCTGGAGCGCTTTACGCCGGAGCTAGAAGCGCAGCAGGCGGATAATGCGGCGGCGCTGTTTGTGCAGCGCAATCAAGCCAAAATTGCGCAGGCAAGACAGGCTGCTCTGGGGCCGCAGGAGAGGGCACTTTTAAACAAAAAA
>CAMFET010000238.1 GCA_945949475.1 uncultured Phascolarctobacterium sp. | reverse complement strand
AAGGAATGGCCTGTAGAGCATTATGTTGCCTTGGTTCAAAAAATAGCTGCAGATGGTAAATACATCGTATTAGCTGGTGGACCTGATGATGCGAGCAAGGGCAAGGCCATTGCGGAGCAATGTGATAATGCTCTTGTGCTTGATATGACTGGTAAGACATCTCTACGGGAGTTGGCTGCGCTGATTAAAGGCTGTAGCTTTTATATAAGCGCCGACACCGGACCTCTGCATTTTGCAGCAGCACTTAAGAAACCTCTTGTGGCCATGTATGGACCGACTAAGGCGGACAGAACCGGTCCCTATGGCAGTAATAATTCGACTGTGCTGCTTTCTCCTGCCAAATGCGCAGGCTGTTTAAAAAAGAAATGTGATAATTGGCATTGTATGCATGATATAACGCCTGATATGGTATACGAAATCTATCGAAATAAGGTGAAAGCTCATGGCTAAAGCAGTGGAACTCAATGGTAAAAGAATACTGGTAACGTTTTTAATGCATTTGGGAGATTTAACATTAACTACTCCCTTTGTTCACGCTTTGCGCAAGGCTGCTCCCGATGCCCATATCACCTTCTTGGCCGATGAAAAGCTTAAGGACGTAGTGCTGCATAATCCTTATATTGATGAGGTTATCACGATCGATAAAAAGGGTCGGGACAACAGTATTTTGGCTTTAATGGCCTGTGCTAGACGCCTTAGCAAGATGGATTTTGATGTACTTATCAATCTACATCCTAACGAGCGCTGCTCCTTTATTTGCGCTATGACCAAGGTCAAGCTGCGCTGTGGCACCACGCATACTATGTTCAAGCCTGTGTGGGATGTATTTACTCCTTTGAACCGTAAAATTCATGCGGCAGATATGTATCTTGATATTTTGACCCAATTGGGTGTTAAAAATTTAGAGCACAATGGTTTGGAAATTTTCCCTAGCGAGGAGCATCTGTCCCATGCGGACGAATTTTGGCGTGACCATGGCATTTTTGGCAGCGATAAGCTAGTGGGCTTTAATATTGGCAGCGCCGTTGTCACCAAGCGCTGGGCGCCGGAGCGCTTTGCTCAGGTGGCTGATACGCTGGCAGCCAATGGCTATAAGCCCGTCTTCTTTGGTGGCACCATGGACGAGGATATGGTGCAGGAGGCTGTGAGCCGTATGAAGACCACGCCAGTGGTGGCTACGGGTAGCTTTACCATCGGTGGCTTGGCAGCGGCTATGCGCCGTTGCAGCTTAATTATCACCAATGATAGTGGTCCCATGCATGTGGCCATCAGCCAAAAGGTGCCCATTGTGGCTATGTATGGCCCTTCGAGTCCTAAGCTGTACGGCCCCTATACTAAGGATGCGACTATTGTAACCGCGCTACCTCCCTGCCCGGGCTGTGCCGACGGTATGAAGCATAAATGCAGTGATATGCAATGTATGACACGCCTTACTGTGGAGCAGGTGGTGCAGGCAGCTGAGGAGATGCTAGCAAAGCATGCTGCAGATCATGAGTAAGCAGCTAACTATTAACGGCGAAATTTTACTGTTATGCGAGCGCTTAGAGATGGCGCGTTTATTACATGTGTATCTGCAATATTTGTTTCGGCAAGGTGTGAGCCTGCCAACGCTGCAGCTTTTAAATTATCGCTCGTTAGAGCAGCTTCCCACATTAGCAGAACGCTTACCCAATATTGCTGGCAGCAGACAGGTGCGAAAGGTTGTTGTATTTGCCGATGCTCAAAATGATTTAGAAAATAGAAGAAATATGCTTTTAGATTTGCGCAGCAGTGCTTTTTTCCGCACAAGGGAGTACTGTGCGCATTTTTTCTTTCCTGGCAGGCAGGCCGGAAGGCGTTGGCGGCACGGTTATCTAGAGGATTTGCTGCTAGAAACACTCAAAAAAGATGCTTGTGATGCGAGTGACTTTAATAATTTGCTGAATATGGCTAGGGAATATTTGGTGAGCGTTGAGCAAATGCGCAAAATTGTGCAGGATGAAGCAGATTTTAAATTAAAGCTGCAGCAAAAGAGTACAAGAATAGCTTTTTGTGATAGCTCTGCTTATAAGCTTACTAACCCAAGTCGTCATTTGCTTTATACTTATTTTGCTGGAACGGAGAAATATCTTGGCTGCAGCTTGGCAGAAGCAGCCAAGCTGGGCGCATTTGATTTTGAGCACGAAGCCTATGGAGAGCTGCAGAAATGCTTGCTGGAGCTGGGGAAAGGGGAAAACATCGATGATTAGAAAAAGGGATAAAAGCAACATAATAAATATCTTGCAAATCTAATGGATGCCTCTAAACTCTTAAAATATGCTATAATATATTTGTCAATGTTGTTTGTTATTATTAAAGCCAAACGGTTTTTTGAATCTAAAGAGGACAGAAATGAAACGCCAAAGCTTGGAAGTCATATTGGGAGAAATGAATAGTGCGCCTTATTTAGAGCAGTACGAGTATATTAAGGCACAGCTGGATGCTGGTAGGATTAAGCCGGTGAAGAGCGCTGGCAAAAATGGTAAAAAGCCTGCGTTACATCTTGAATATTGGCTGTTGGACGAGCAGGAGGACTATTCTGAGCTGGAGCAGGAGCTGCTTTATGAAACGGATATTGGCATTAGTATCGATTATTAT
>CAMFET010000237.1 GCA_945949475.1 uncultured Phascolarctobacterium sp. | reverse complement strand
CCGGTTGCGCCGATAACACTTGCTCTCATATCCATCCTCCTTTACGAATGATAATTATACAACTATCTTGCATAAAATTGCAAGACCTTTGCAAAATATATTTATAAAAAGGGCAAGAAACACTCATCCATTTTATACTACATATTTTACTACTTCTAGCGCAATTTTCCTAGTCCTTTTTTCACTTTGCTTTACAAAAATACACTTTTCCTGCTACAATAGAGAGTAACAATGAGAAAGAGGTATGCTTATGATAAAAACCATCGTCATGGCTTTGCTCATCTTTGCCGGTATGGTAGCCTATGACTCGGCCACTAGCAAGCCCACGCCCACTATGCCGCCAACCAAGCAGGAGCAGCAGCAAACTAAAGAACAGCAACAAAAAATAAATAAGCATGAAAAATCTGCCGCTATGGCTCTTTTCGTCAGCCTTTTGCCTGACCGCAAAACCTGGCCCTCCCCCATGCAAAAGTTCTATCTCGCCTTTAATATGGAAGAGGTTATCGACCCCATTCGCCAAAATCCTCAGTGGACACCTTTAAAATCCATGAGTCAGGATATTCCCAAAGCCCTGATCGCTATTGAAGACCATGATTTTTATAATCATGGTGCTATAGCTGTCGAAGGCGTACTGCGTGCCTTTTTAGTCAACCTTAGCGCCGGCGAGGTTGTGCAAGGTGGCAGTACCATCACCCAACAATTTGTAAAAAATGTTTTTCTCTCCCACGAGCAAAGCATGGAGCGCAAAATTGAAGAAGCCATCCTTTCCTTAATGCTAGAGGATAATTATACGAAGGATGAGATTTTGGAGTTGTATTTGAACACCACCTACTTCGGTGCCGGTGCTAACGGCATCAAGCAAGCCACGAATAAATATTTTGGCAAACAGCCCTCCGCCCTAACCCTGGCCGAGGCCGCCGTCATTGCCGCCCTCCCCTACGCGCCCAGCGCCCTCAATCCCTTAGAAAATCCCCTAGAATGCAAAAAGCGCCAGCAGCTGGTGCTTAACTCCATGCATAAATACGGCATGATTAATCAAGGCCAGCTAGCAGAAGCCAAAGCCGAGGTTATTCGCCTTAGCAACGGCCTCAAAATGTAATTGGCCAATACTAGTTTCAACAAGCAAAAAACACTCCACCAAATATGTGACGAAGTGTGAAAAAGCTCGCTCCTGCTTAATTTACAGAAGCGAGCTACTTTTTATTGGTATACAGAACTGAGCTGATTTTTTATTGGTGCGCCTGAGAGGAATCGAACCTCCGCACGCGGTTCCGGAGACCACTGCTCTATCCACTGAGCTACAGGCGCAATTTTTACCTAGCTATTATAACATAAGCGTGAAATTTATGCAAAGCTTTCTGCTATTTTTTGTAAGTTACCTGTTTATATGCTACAATAAAAGTGCTATAATATAGTACTGATTTAAGTGAGAAAGGATTTTGCAATGATTACTATTCGTGATAAAGTACGCTTTGTCGAAACCGATATGATGGGAGTCGTGCACCATGCCAACTATCTGCGCTGGTTTGAAATGGGCCGTGTGGCCTATTTGCGAGCCTGCGGCATTACCTTGGGCGAGCTGATGGATGCCGGCGTGATTTTTCCCATTACAGAGGTTAAGGCTACCTATAAAAATTCTTGTACCTTTGATGATGACTTTGAAGTACAAGTGCGTATGAGCGCCTTTAATAAGGCGAAGATGGAGTTTGATTATAAGATAATCCGTTTACGTGATGGCGCTGTGGCTGTGGAAGGACACACTCGCAATGTGTTCACGGATAAAGAGGGGCATATCATTCGCTTAGAACCCCGTTGGTTTGATAAAATTCAAAAGGTATATGCAGCGGATAAGGCTGCGGAGGAGTGAGAGTATGGAAAAATATGAAATCGTGCCTGTGCCAACTAGAATTTTGACGCATCATGATAATATTTGTGATGCGATTTTGGAGTTTGGCAAGGATAAAATAGGTCCTAATGATGTTGTTTGCGCAGCAGAGAGCGTGGTTGCCATCACCCAAGGTCGGGCCATGCGCTGCGAAGAATTCCAGCCCGGCTTTTTGGCCAAAACCTTAAGCCATCTTTTCCCTTCTAAAGGTAGTATTTCCAGCTGGTATAGCATGCAGGCTTTAATTGATGCTGAAGGCGGTATGCGCGTTCTCTATGCTGTTATTTGCGGCTTTGCGGCTAAATGCGTGGGCATTAGTGGTACCTTTTATCGTCTGGCTGGTGAGCAGGCTCGTTTAATAGACGATATTACCGGCACCATGC
This sequence comes from uncultured Phascolarctobacterium sp., assembly GCA_945949475.1. Classification (GTDB taxonomy): domain Bacteria; phylum Bacillota; class Negativicutes; order Acidaminococcales; family Acidaminococcaceae; genus Phascolarctobacterium_A. Next base: position 352 of record CAMFET010000237.1, on the reverse strand, counting down.
CCCCCTATGATAAGCATGTAGTTTATGGTCCTGCCCATCCCGCCAAGGTGGCTGAAGAAATTACCAAGGCTTGTGGCTGCTATGGCGCAGCGATTGCAGATGTCAACGACTTAAAGCGTAGTGCAGTTTTGGGCGTTTCCAAGGGCGTGGACGCGGATAAGGTAGCCGAAATTCTCATCGATAATCCCTTTGGCAACGGCAGTGAAAAGACACCTATTTGCATTATTAAAAATTATCATCGGGCATAAGGAGGAAGCAAAATGTTAATGACTATTATTGGTATTCTCGTCGGCCTGGTGAATTTGGGATGTGCTGTGGTTGCTTTATATATTGCTATGCAGAGCGATACAGA
>CAMFET010000236.1 GCA_945949475.1 uncultured Phascolarctobacterium sp. | reverse complement strand
TATTTACTAGGTTTATAGTCAATAAAAAAAGCAGGCGCCATGGCCTGCAGCATAATTACAGTTAACTATCTACAAGAACCATAGTAAAGACACATTCGTTTTTGCGCAGCACAACAAGAGGGCATACACATAGCGCTGCCCATGCACATGCTACACATTACGTTCTTTACTACGTCATATCTTTTCATCACAAATTCCTCTCTTCCTCAACACCTATTACACCTATCTTTTTTATAGGTTTTATGTGTTGTGTATTATTCTACTCTCTTTTCCATTTTTGTCAACACTTTTTTGCAAAAAAATCTTAAAACTGTTTTTCCTGCTCCTAAAGCTAAGGCAAGCACTAAGTTTTTGTAAACTAATTTACATTTCTCTATATGATGTCCACAATTTGTAAATTTTTCACGAAAATAGTTGACGCCATGAACATCTTGCGGTATCATCTAGCACATAGCTTAATACTGAGCGATGAAGAGAAGAGTAAGCGCACGAGCTTGCCACAGAGAGCCTCCATCTGGGTGCAAGGAGGAGCAAGGGGTGGCGTTGAAGATGGTCTTGGAGCTGATGGACTGAATTTCCTTTGCTAAAGGTCTTTAGGTCGTCCGGGCGCACCCGTTACAGTGCTAGAGTATTAAAGGGTAAACAAAATCCCTGCGTACTTGATGAGGTTCATATGGTGACATATGGATGAATAAGGGTGGTATCACGAAGTTACGCTTTCGTCCCTGTATTTTTGCAGGAACGAAGGCTTTTTTATTGCCTCAAAAAGCTAGCTCCCTGCAACAGCGTCCCATTATTAGGAAATAGGAAATTTTTAGGGAATTTAGTATTGAGGAGGAAGAAACAATGCCTATTAAAGTCAACGATCATTTATCAGCAATAGTCCAATTACAGGAGGAGGGCATCTTTACCATGACCGAGCAGCGTGCCAACACCCAGCGTGTACGCCCCTTGAAGGTATGCGTGCTCAATTTGATGCCCCTGAAAAAGCCCACGGAAATCCAGCTTTTGCGTCTTTTGGGCAACTCCCCTTTGCAGATTGAAGTTGATTTTTGCCGCGTAGTCACCCGTGAAACTACCCACACTGACAACTCTTATTTGGATAGAGCCTATTTGGAGTTCAATGATATCAAGGATAATTATTACGATGCCTTTTTGATGACCGGCGCTCCTGTGGAGACCATTCCCTTCGAAGAGGTGGATTACTGGAAAGAAATTGAAGCTTATCTCGATTGGGCCGAATACCACTGTTACTCCACCATGACACTGTGTTGGGGCGCCCAGGCTGCGCTTTATCATTACTATGGTGTACACAAAACCGTGCTTCCAGCCAAAATGTTTGGCATCTTCCCCTATGGCCTCACGGTGAAAAACCATCCACTGCTGCGGGGCTTTGATGACCGCTATTTTATTCCCCAATCCCGCCATACAGCAGTGGATGACGATGCCATTGATGCCTGCAAAGCGCTGCAGGTGTTATCCCGCTCCGTGGAAAACGGTATCAATATTTGTGCCACCAAGGATTTGCGCCGCATCTTTGTGCTGGGCCATTTTGAATATGACCGTTATACCTTGGCCAACGAGTATTATCGGGACAAGCAAAAGAATTTGCCCATCGAGATGCCCCAATTCTACTTCCCTGAAAACGACACCACCCAGGAGCCTGTTTTCAAATGGCGCAGCTATGCCCACCTCTTCTACATGAACTGGCTGAACATAGTATATCAGGATACTCCCTATGATTTAACCCAGCTGGCTCCTGCCGAAAGCGACAAGCTGAACAAGGCACTGGACCAATATAATAAAATTCTGCTGCAGCTGCAAAGAGTGGGTGCAGAGGTTAAACAAGAAAAATAAGACTAAAGGAGATTATGGAAATGGCAAATGTGAATATCAATACTAAATGTGTACAGGGCGGTTATCATCCGGGCAACGGGGAGCCTCGCCAAATACCCATCATTCAATCCACCACCTTCAAATATGACACCAGCGAGGATATGGGCAAGCTTTTTGATTTAGAAGCAACTGGTTATTTTTATTCCCGCCTACAAAACCCCACCTGCGATTATGTTGCAGCCAAAATTGCGGAGTTGGAGGGCGGCGCAGCCGCCATGCTCACCTCCTCCGGGCAAGCGGCTAACTTCTTTGCTCTTTTCAACATTTGCGAATGTGGTGACCATATCGTTGCCTCCTCCTCCATTTACGGCGGCACCTTTAACCTAATTGCCGTGACCATGGCCAAAATGGGCATTACCGCCACCTTTGTTTCTCCTGACGCTACGGACGAAGAATTAGACGCCGCTTTTCAGGATAATACTAAGGCTGTTTTCGGCGAAACCATTGCTAACCCCGCCCTTACCGTGCTGGATATTGAGAAATTCGCCAAGGCCGCTCATCGCCACGGCGTACCCCTCATCGTGGATAACACCTTCGCCACTCCCATCAACTGTCGTCCCATTGAATGGGGTGCCGATATTGTTACCCATTCCACCACAAAATATATGGATGGTCATGGCTCCTGCGTGGGCGGCGCCATCGTAGACAGTGGCAAATTCGATTGGCTGGCCCATGCGGATAAATTCCCCGGCCTGTGCCAGCCCGATGAATCCTATCACGGCATTA
>CAMFET010000235.1 GCA_945949475.1 uncultured Phascolarctobacterium sp. | reverse complement strand
CAAAATCTCTGCCGGTGCGGTGGAATATGTGCCCGTGGTACAAATCGGCAATATTGCCCAAGCTATGGATGAGCTTAAGGCTCGTGGCTGCTGGCTGGTGGGTGCGGATATGGATGGCGTCGATTTTTACGCTGCTAATATGACAGGGCCCATTGTGCTGGTAATTGGTGCCGAGGGCAAGGGCTTGGGCCGACTAGTCAAGCAAAAATGTGATGATATCGTGAGCCTGCCCATGCATGGTGGTGTCAATTCCCTGAACGCTTCCAATGCAGGTGCTATTTTAATGTATGAAGTGGTGCGTCAGCGCCATCTATTCGGCAACTAATATTTATAATATTAATGTGCTTAAGGAGGTGAAGCATGGGCGAATATCTGATTATAGATGGCTATAATGTAATTAATGCCTGGAAAGAATTTGCCCAGCTTCGCCAAACAAGTCTCGAGCATGCCAGAGAAATTTTGGTAGCCAGCGTTAGCGAATATGCAGCCTTTAAGGGCTACAAAGCCATAGTGGTTTTTGATGCGCTGGAGGTTGCAGGTGCTGCTGCAGTGGAAACAATCCATGGGATTCAGGTGGTTTATACCGGTGAAGGTGAAACAGCTGACTCTTGGATTGAAAGACGAGCCTACGAGCTGGGTCATGGACCCTACAGGTCCAAGGTGTTTGTGGTAACCAGCGATTATGCGGAGCAGATAAATATTTTAGGCGCCGGGGCTTACCGTATTTCGGCACGCGAATTTCGTGAGGAATATAAAAAGACCAAGCGCCAAATTGCCGAAAGGCTGCGAATTCCTCGTGGCGCATTGAACCGCAATGAGCTAGGCGGACGCATTAATGGGCATGTTTTAGAGCATTTAGAAAAAATACGTCGTCAGTAAGATTGACGGCAAGGGCTTGACAGGATATAATAAAAAAGTATTCTTATTGCTATAACCCACACGGAGGAAATGTACTTGATGACTACGGATACGGTGAAGAGAAACGATCCTTATGAAGCTTTTGACCAAATGACGGATGAGGATATCGTTTTGGATGCCCAGCTCCACGATAATGTATTGGCGCAGGAGTATTTGCTGCATAAGTACAGAAATTTTGTCAGAGCTAAAGCACGTAGCTATTTTCTTATTGGCGCCGAGCGGGAGGACATTATTCAAGAAGGCATGATTGGCCTATATAAGGCGATTCGTGATTTTAAAAATGATAAACAGTCTTCCTTTAGGGCCTTTGCTGAGCTGTGTGTAACTAGGCAGATTATTACCGCTATAAAAACTGCAACCCGCCAAAAGCACATTCCCTTGAATTCCTACGTGTCCCTCAATAAGCCAATTTACGAGGAGGATAGTGACAGAACATTGCTGGATATTATCAGCGGTGTGCGTGTGGCTAACCCCGAGGATATGGTGATTAGCAGGGAGGAGTTCAGTGATATTGAGAATAAAATGAATGATATTCTCAGTGATTTGGAATGGAAGGTGCTGATGAGTTACCTGGATGGTAAATCCTATCAGGAGATTGCGGTGGATTTGAATAGGCATATCAAGTCCATTGATAATGCGCTACAGCGGGTTAAAAGAAAATTAGAAAAATATATCATCAGCAAGGGAGAGTTTACCGACCTGAGAACGGTGTATAGTGGCCTTTTGGCTATTGATCCCTACGAAAGATTTAAGGATAAAGATACAAAAAACAGCTAATTAATGATAAAAGTGTAACATTACGAGGCTGCATAAGGAAATTTTCTGAATGGTGTATATTTTTTAAAGGATTTTAGAGAAGTTCAGCGAATATACTAGGTAACAATTTAAGTGAAATATTTACACTTCGGTGTCATAGGAGGTTTTTCAAATGAATCAAGTAGAAGAATTGTTAAAGGTTGTTGAGGAAGCTCAAGCCGACAAAGGCAATGTTGTAATCGTTACCGGTAAACCCGGTAGTGGCAAGAGTAAAGTATTGCGCGAAGCAGCAGAGGTAAAAAAATGGACCTATGTTGATTGCCGTATGCTGATTAGCGAAGAGTTCCTGGCTATTCCTGCAGCTGACAGAGGCCTGTATGCTCCTGATATGTTTGCAGAAATTTTGGCAAGCTACAACGCTGACGTTATTATTTTGGATAGACTGCAAACTCTGTTTGTTCCTGTATTCCATATCAACACTGACAGCTTAATGCGTAAGCTGAGCAAAAAATTCACCATCATCACTGCATGGCCTGGCTATATTGAAAATGGCAACCTGTGCTATGATAAATTCGATGGTACCGAAGCAATTCGCATTAGTCCGGACGGCTTCAAGATTTGGAATGTAGAGGACTAATTTCTGCTTTTTGCTAGAGGCGGAGGTTTGGCATGACTGAAAAAAAGCGTTGCTTTGCTGTGCTGACGGGCGGTGGTGATTGCCCGGGCTTGAATGCAGTTATCAGAGCCGTGGTAAAGACCTTTTTACAAAATGGCTGTGATGTTTATGGCGTGCATAATGGCTTCAACGGCTTAGTGAACGGCAATTTACAAAAGATGGATTATGCCAGTGTTTCGGGCATTCTTCCTCGTGGTGGTACTGTTTTAGGCACAACCAACCGTGATAATCCCTTTAAATTTGCCATTGAACAAGAGGATGGAACTATTATCT
>CAMFET010000234.1 GCA_945949475.1 uncultured Phascolarctobacterium sp. | reverse complement strand
GCAAAATAGCAGGCCATCATAACGATATCCGCATGGGCAAAGTTAATCATCAGCAAAATGCCATAAACCATGGTATAACCGATAGCAATCAAGGCGTACAGACTGCCTAAGGAGATACCGTTAACAATATGCTGAGCAAAGCTTGCAGCGGACATGTTGGCGATAACCTGAAAGAATTGAGTTAAAAAATCCATTTCTTCACCACCAGAAAAAATCTAAAATGAATGCTCCCACCTCCACGGACGGAAGCGGGAGCATCTTTAAGGTCTAAGCTTATTTAACGTCTACGAAATCCAAATATTTGAATTTGCCGTCTTTAACAACCTTAATAACAGCAGCTTTAATAGCGTCGCCGTTCTTATCCAAGGTGGTCTTGCCGGTTACAGCTTCCAGATCTTTGGTGGTAGCAATAGCGTCGCGAATCTTCTTGGAGTCGGTGCCGCCAGCGCGTTTGATAGCGTCGATAGCGATCAGGTAAGAGTCATAGCCCAGAGCGGACAATGCGGAGGGTTCACCCTTATATTCATCGGTATAAGCCTTCAAGAATTTTTTAGCTTCTTCGGTGGAAGCCTTTTCGCGGTCGAATGCGGTGCTCAATACGCAGCCTTCAACATCCTTGCCACCAACGTCGATGAACTCTTGGGTTTCCCAGGTGTCGCCGCCCATGAAGGGAACCTTCATGCCCAGTTGACGAGCTTGTTTAATCAGCAGAGCGGATTCAGTGAAGTTACCAGGAGCAAAAACTGCATCCGGATTCTTAGCCTTCAGGTTGGTCAGTACTGCGGTGAAGTCTTTATCGCCAGTTTGATAGTTAGCAATGTCGATAATGCAGTTAGGATCATTGGTCAGCTTTTTGAAGGCTTCAACGAAGAATTTGGCCAAACCAACGGAATAGTCGTTAGAAACCTCTTGCACGATGGCAACCTTTTTAGCACCTTGCTTAAATGCATAATTAGCCATTACAGTGCCTTGGAACGGGTCGATAAAGCAAGCACGGAAATAGTAATCGTTGTTAGCGGTTACCTGCGGGTTAGTGCAGCTGGTGCCGATTGCCGGAACCTTAGCTTCCTTAACGATATTGCCTGCAGCCATAGCCAAGGAGGAACCATAGGTGCCCAAAATGGTGCAAACCTTGTCTTTTTCAATTAAACGAGCTGCAACAGAAGCAGCTTCAGCTTTATCGGACTTGTTATCGGCAACAACCAATTGCACTTTTTTGCCCAATACTTCGGGATGCAATTTGTTAGCTAATTTAATGCCGCGCAGCTCCAGCTCGCCGCCAGCAGCATTGTCGCCGGTCAGAGGCAGGAATACGCCAACTTTAATGGTGTCGCCAGCAGCCTTCTTTTCATCTTTCTTTTTGTCACCGCCGCAACCGGTCATTGCACCAATCATTACAGCAGAGGCTAATAATACGGATAACAGCTTCTTCATTTTCATAATGAGTCTCCCTCTCTTCTCCCGCTGCCATAAAGATGTGCAGCAATTTGATGTTCCGATTATACCACGGCAGGAGCACTCTTGCAAGAGGTCAAAAGCTGTAACATTTAACCTCCTTCTTCATATTCTTCACTATTTATTCTCCATTGCTTTACAATATTTTAGTGGACATTTTTTAATTTTTTACCTCTTTGTATTTTTCAGAAGTACAAACGCAGAAGACAAAGTGGCTATTTGTCCTTATCCACGATACAGTATTTTCTAAAAAAATTTTACTCCAGGAGGACAAATTTACATCAGGCTATTTTAGTGTAATATCTGATACAAAAAGTGTTGATATTTTTATTGTGTAAGTTTTTCATTACATTTACGGCATTAACATCAGCTCTATTAATTCTCAACATTAGATTTTTAATTAAAAAACCCTAGAATTCACAAATTCTTCAACTCTTTGCCCTTTTTCTGCCACTAGGATGTAGTATACTATAGGTGTAGCAAGGATAAAACCTGCTACACCCTTCCCATCAAATTCATCATAAACAGCTTTCCTAAGAGAAACACTCCGCATCATCCCCTGCGGAGTGTTTTTCGTTGTGTAAATATGGTTAACTGCTTTGTAAGCACAAAAAAAGACTGAGCCGCAGCCTGCAGCCCAGTCTTTCTTATTTTCTAGTCTTTATTTTCTTTCAAATGCTTTTCATAAGCCTTGGTTTCGGCAACTACTACACCGGCCAAAGCCAACAGAGCAATCAAGTTCGGAATAGCCATCAGGCCGTTAACGATATCGGCCAAAACCCAGATTTCTTCCAGCTTCAGGAAGGGGCCGCAGGCGATTAAAACGATGAAGATAATGCGGTAGGGCATAATAGCCTTAACGCCCATCAAATATTCTACGCAGCGTTCGCCGTAGTAGTTCCAACCCAAAATAGTGGTAAAGGCAAAGAGCACTAGGCCAACCATCAGCAGCAGGGAGCCAAAGCCGGGGAAAGCAGCAGCAAAGGCAGCATCAGTCATAGCCGCACCCTTCAGAGGACCGCACCAAGCGCCGGTAACGATCAAGGACAGGCCGGTCAAGGAGCAAATGATGATGGTATCGATAAAGGTACCAGTCATGGAAACAAGGCCTTGTTCAGCGGCCCATTTGGTTTTAGCAGCAGCCGCTACGATAGGAGCAGAGCCTAAGCCGGATTCGTTGGAGA
>CAMFET010000233.1 GCA_945949475.1 uncultured Phascolarctobacterium sp. | reverse complement strand
CAGTATTGCCGACTTGAGTACAGTTGACACCAGAACTTGGTACCAACTCCGCCGCTTCCGCGAACCCCGGCATCAAACACCCAGCAGCCAGCACACCAGCTAAAACCGCCCTTGAGAGGTTATAGGCACCCCCCACATTTTTTTGCGAACTGTCTTTCACGAATCTTAGACAGAAACCTCATTTTAAACCCTCCTTCAAGATGCTTTAGGCATCCACATTAACACGATTCATCAATTAAACGACACTCTTTACAAAAGGGTATCATTACGCGGCTGATATGACCCCAAAAAGTTAGACTTTTTCAGCGTGATATTCCAAATGGATATTACGCTTATTTTTTATGCAGCTAAACGACTAAGCCTGTATTGAACAGGACTCAGATAGCCTACTCCTACATTGTAAAACATATCTTGTCAAATTAAAAGCTTTCCAGGGGGGTCGTAAATCCGCCAACTTACAAGTTTTAGCCTTATTATTCAAAAAAAACAACTTTAACAAATGTAACTACACAAACAAAAACTTCTATAGTCAGCCACCTTCGCAGCCCCCTATAGAAGTTAAATTCATCTAAACAAGTCAGAATGTGTTCCTGTCCTAAACAAAAATAATTCCAAATCTTTCTTGAACTGATTAGAAGGGACAATGCTAAGCATCCTCTAAAACCTCATCGTGAATACGTTTTATTTTTTCTTACCGCCATAATAGAGCAAAATCAGCCCTACCTTCGAGTTGGTTCCAGTCTTATCATAGATGCTTGTCAAATACCTTTGGTAAACACGCTCAGAAATCATCAGCTCCTTGGCCAGCTCCTTGTTAGTGCCATCTTTAGTTAAAATTAATTGCAGCACTTCCTCTTCACGAGGCGTCAGCTCATGAGCTTTAGCAAAGGCTTGAACGATTGGGCTTTCCTTATAGGCCTGCTCTAGCGCCTGCAGCTGTTCACGACTGCTTTCCAAAGCGCTTCTAGCCTGCTCCAGTTCTAAAAGAGCCTGTGTAGCTGTAGCCTGCGCCGTATTAAAGCGCTGAGCTGCCTGCTGCTCCGCCTGCATAGCCTCTTGCTTAACTGCAGATACCGCTGTAGACACCGCCTGAGCCAGCTTTGCCTGTGCAGTTTCGTTCATTATGGCTAAGCGAGAAGCATTTTCTTTTTCCAGCTTTAGCCTTTCCTGAGTACGCTGCTGTTCATTAGCATAGGCACATAACAGCAGCACCCCTATGGTAGCCACAGCATTAGCGCTAATAACACCCCAAATGCCAAATTCATTCATCACTAGTTTAGCAGGTAAAATAACTAAAGCAGTGGTAAAGGATCGCACTATGCGTCCCATGCCAGCCCAAAGCCAGGGCTCTGCTGTACGGGGAGCAATATCCAAGAAAGCCGTAGTCAAAAACATTACATAAAAACCGCTATAGAGATACATAATGCTCATGCTAGCATTATACAAACGCGGCACCAATAGAGCAGGAGAAAGTAAAGCTAAGGAAAAGGCTATCCCCGTAATAATATAAATATGGCTGCGACGATTAAGGTCCACTAGATAGCCAGACAGCAGCAAGCCCAAGCCATAAAATAGTCTAGGCCAGGCAGCTACGTTCAGCTCACCCTTAGCATCCAAAGCCGTAACACATTCATCACTAAAGGCAAAACCCATGGTCATGAAGAAAACCATCAGTACGGCTAACAGACCCTCACGCGGCAAGGAGGGAGGATTTTGTTCATAGGGTAAGGCATTTTCAAAGCACCAGTCACCCAAAGGACGCCAAATCAACAGACAGATTCCTGCTACTGCCAGTCCTAAAACCAACAGCACCATACCATTCCCTTGCCACGGAGAATGCATTACCCCATATTGCAGAAGCACCGCAAGGAACATGCTAATACCGATAATACGACCCGTAGCAGGACTATTAGCTAAAGCGCAGGACATATAGTAATGTATAGCTGCTGCCAAAAAGCCCATGGCTAAAAGAGCTAAACAGCCTGCAGGAATAGCTAGATTGCCAGAGGTATAAAGCAAAACACTAACACCAACCATGGCCATAAAGCTTATTAGAAATAGCATCAGCTTGCGATACTGCTCTTTCAGAAGACACCGTTGAGCCAAGGTATAGGCTAAATAGCCACTACCGGTGCAAACTAAGCCCACAGCATAAACGCCAAGAACAGAGCCTTCACCCCAAAGCTCGGCAGCTCTGATATTGACTGTAATTTCGGTCAGCAGAAATACAAAGCCATAGAAAGCAAAAAGCAGGATTAAGCTACTAAATCTGCTTAGAGCTTCTAAAAAAATTTCGTTTCTTTTATCAAAACTTCCCATATAAAGCCTCTTTTCCTGTTACAATTATGTAGAGCACATTGCAAATTATATGTTTTTAAATTTTCGCACACCTTCACAAATACAGTTTATCTCATAATTTGTCAAAAATAAAGTGCTACAGGGGGTCGTAAATCCGCCATTTTGCCAAATTTCTCTTTTTTTACATAAGAAAAAGGCCCTATGTCCACATCTAGGAACATAAGGCCCTTCGTAAATATCATGTTATTTCTTTTGTCCGCTTAGAATTTTTCTACCAGCTTATAGCCACGGCCAATCAGGAAGGTTGCAGTTTCAGGCTCAGTGGTCTTGAAAACTACAACGGGCTT
>CAMFET010000232.1 GCA_945949475.1 uncultured Phascolarctobacterium sp. | reverse complement strand
ATCCTTCAAATAGACGATATACTCATTTTTTCTATCGGTCAGCTTGGCCTTCAAAGAGAAGCTGTGCATAACCTTGATAATATTATGCGCGAATGTTTCGTTGCTGGTGACCATCTCCAAATGATAGTCACTGGCCGGACGACTGATGCTGCCGCCGCCCAAAAAGGCACCGCGCAAATACGCACGCTTACAGTTGTGCGTGCTGAGCAGGGGGTTCTTCAAATCGCCCTCCATACTCAAAAGCTGCAGCTCGTCCAAGGTTTGCGCTACCTGCGGCGCCGGAATGACATGCACCTGGTAGCGATTATTCTTTTTCAGGCGGCGGGAGCGGGTAATAACCACCTCGGTCTGCACCTGATAATTATTTTTCAGCATATGCAGCACGCGACGCGCTAAGGCTGCATTTTCTGTGGAAAAGTGGATGCCCACGTTCAGCCCGCGAATGACAATAGCGCCGCTCATGCGCAGCAGGCCTAAGAGCTCGGACTTGTCACCGGCAGCATCATTGGTTTCAATGCGGGATAATTCATTTTTGACATCATTGGAAAAAGACATGGGCCTCCTCCTTTCTATAGGGAAATATTATTGCCAGGGAAATATTATTGCTGTGTGGTGCTCGCTAGAAATAGTGCTCACTTTGCAGTATTTTATATTATTATTGCTATTCCTCCTGCTGCTTCATCTTGCGCATACCCTGGCGCATAAAGAAGTAGTCGAAGAATTGCATACCGCGACCAAAGAGGCGCAGGCGATAGATGAGTGCGATGAGCACGCGAGCCAGCTTACGGGGGTCGTGGCGCACCAAATCATGCTTACTGATGAGGCGAGCCGGCACCACGGTGATGCCCAGGCTACGAATTTTGTTCACATCCGGGGTAATGGGCATGGAGCCCTTCGCATCGTATTGGCGCAGCTGCTCCACAGTTATATCCTGATCGTTCACGATAACGTAATCGAGGAACTGTGCCCCCATATGCTTGATGAGGGCCTGCACATGCTCATAGGCACCGTAGCCATCGGTTTCACCGGGCTGCGTCATCACGTTACAGATGTATATTTTCACGGCCTTAGATTCCAAAATAGCCTCACGAATGCCATCCACCAAGAGATTAGGAATAACACTGGTGTAGAGGCTGCCGGGCCCAAAAATGAGCACATCGGCCTTGGCAATGGCCTCCACTGCACCCTGGGTAGCAGCTGCATCCTCGGGCAGCATCATCATCTTAGCAATGCGTTTATGGGCCTTGGGAATCTCGGATTCACCGGTGACTTCCGTGCCATCAAACATGCGCGCCCGCAGCTGGATATTGGCCAGAGTGGAAGGAATAACGCGACCGCGCACCTTTAAGATTTGGCTGGTGGCGTTAAGGCCAGCTTCCATACCACCTTCGGCCTCGGCCATGGCAGCAATAAAAAGATTGCCAAAGCAGTGCCCTGCTAAAGGAGAATCACCCTTAAAGCGATACTGCATGACGCGCTCCATCAAGGGCTCGCGGTCCGCCAGAGCGGTGAGGCAGTTGCGCAAATCACCCGGCGGAATGATGCCCAGCTCCTTGCGCAAGCGCCCGGAGGAGCCACCATCATCCGCGGAGGTTACCACAGCAGTACAGTTATTAGTAATGTATTTCATGCCGCGCAGCAGTGTTGAAAGGCCTGTGCCACCGCCTACCACGGTAATAGCAGGTCCCTTGGTCAGCTTGCGCTGCATAAAAATCGTTTCCATAAGTGAGCCGCTTTTATCGGGAATGACAACGGAAACCACGGAGCTAATGAGGCGGCGGGTGCCATAAATCATAATGCCAAAGCCCACAAGTAAAAGCAGCACGCCGAGAGCCATGATTAAGGTATTGGAATAGCGCCCTGTGGTCAGATAGGTCATCTGAAACAGGAGCTCCTCCGCCTTACCCATTAGCTGATAATTAAAAAATAATGCCAAGCCCAGAGCACAGAGCAAAACACCCACTGCGAATAAGAGCAGCCAGCGTTTTAAATTGATGCCGGGGCAGAGCCAACTAATCCATCCCATAGAGTCCTCCTCTATACCTTCTTGGGAATATCACGATGTGTAATTTCGACGCTATAGCCACGCTCGCGCAAGAATTCATACAGCTTATTGGCGATGAAAACGCTGCGATGCTGGCCGCCGGTGCAGCCCACGCTAATGACCAGCTGAGCCTTGCCCTCATTGATATACTGGGGCACCAAAAAGTCCAGCAGCTGCTCCTCCAGCTTCAAATACTGGAAGGTTTGAGGATAGCGGCAGATAAAATCGGCCACCGGTCGGTCATTACCGGTTTGACTGCGCAGCTCCTCCACATAAAAGGGGTTGGGTAAAAAGCGCACATCCAGCACCAAATCACTGTCCAAGGGCAGGCCATGCTTAAAGCCAAAGGAGCGTACCACGATACCCATACGGTCCTTGGAAGTGCCTTCGCCAAAAAGCTCCGTCACCTTAGCCTTGAGCTGAGCCGTGGTCAGTGTAGAGGTATCGATAATATAGGTTGCCTCCTCGCGCAGTGGGTCCAAAAGCTCGCGCTCGCTGGTGATATTCTTGAGCAGGGAATTGCGCTCACCCAAGGGATGACGACGGCGCGTTTCCTTATACCGGCGCACCAAGGACTCGTCAGAAGCATCTAAAAAGAGTAG
>CAMFET010000231.1 GCA_945949475.1 uncultured Phascolarctobacterium sp. | reverse complement strand
GAGTATAGTGTTCTTAAACAGGAACAATATTAGAAGAGCTGAATGAGGGACTATGAATCTTATTGAAGGATTGACCAATTTTAACTTAACCAAGCAGGAAGCAACGCTCTATGTGCTGCTTTTGAAGGCAGGTCAGCTGACCGGCTATGAGGCAGCCAAGCAAACGGGCATCTCCCGCTCCAATACCTACACTGCGCTAGCAGGACTGGTGGAGAAGGGTGCTGCCTATGTGCTGGAGGAGGGCAAGGTTACTCGCTACACTCCCGTGGCAGCGGAGGAATTTTGTCGTAATAAAATCAGCAGGCTGGAAGAGATTAAAGAAGATATTATACAACAGCTGCCGGTTTTCACCAGCGATGTAGAGGGTTATGTTACCATTAAGGGTGAGCAGGAAATCATCAACAAGCTGCGCAACACCGTGCGTCAGGCCAAGGAACGTATTTATGTATCCGGTAATCTGCGCCTGCTGGAGCTCTTAAGAACGGAGCTTGAGGATGCGCTTGGTCGAGGCTTAAAGGTGGTTATTATTGGCGACAAAGCCTATCAGCTGGCGGGGGCCATTTGCTATGGAACCACCAAGCAAAGCGAGCAAATTCGCCTGATTGCAGACTCCCGCACGGTTTTGACCGGCGATTTGGAGGATGCAGAGGATTCCAGCTGTTTATATTCCTGTAAACGCAATCTCGTTGATTTGTTTAAAGAAGCATTGAAAAACGAGATTGCCTTAATTAAATTAACGGAAAGGTGATATACATGTCTAAGAAAGTACCCTTTGTGACCAAAGCACAATTAGAAAAAATCGTGGCTCAATACCCCACTCCCTTCCATCTGTATGATGAAGCTGGCATTCGTCGCACTGCACGTTTGCTGTACAAGGCCTTTGCTTGGAACAAGGGCTTTAAGGAATATTTTGCCGTGAAAGCAACTCCCAACCCCTACCTGCTGCAAATCCTGCGTGAAGAGGGCTGTGGCGCTGACTGCTCCTCCTACACTGAGCTTTTGATGAGCGACGCTGTGGGCTTCAAGGAAAGCGAGATTATGTTCTCCTCCAATGCTACCCCGGCAGAAGACTTCCAGCTGGCTCGCAAGCTGAATGTAACCATTAATCTGGATGATATTACCCATATCGACTTCTTAGAGAAGGTGGCAGATATTCCTGATACTGTAAGCTGCCGCTATAACCCCGGTGGACATTTTGCCATCGCGAACAATATTATGGATAACCCCGGCGATGCTAAATATGGCATGACTCATGAGCAAATTATTGAGGCCTATAAACGTCTTTTGGCTAAGGGTGTAAAGCATTTTGGCATGCATGCCTTCCTGGCTTCTAACACCGTAACCAATGATTACTATCCTGAATTGGCTCGCATTCTCTTCAAGGTGGCTGTGGAGCTGAAGGAAAAGACCGGCGCGCATATCGAGTTCATCAACCTGTCCGGTGGCATCGGTGTAGCTTATCGCCCCGAGCAGCAGGATAATGATTTGCTCGTTATCGGCGAAGGCGTGCGCAAGGTTTATGAAGAGATTTTGGTGCCTGCAGGCATGGGCGACGTGAAGATTTTCACCGAGCTGGGCCGCTTCATGCTGGCTCCCAACGGTGGCCTTGTTACCACCGCTATCCACGAAAAGCACACCTACAAGGAGTATATTGGCTGCGATGCTTGCGCTGCTAACCTGATGCGTCCTGCTATTTATGGAGCATATCATCATATCACCGTTATGGGTAAGGAAGACGAGCCCTGCGATTATAAATATGATGTTACTGGTGGCCTGTGCGAAAACAGCGATAAATTTGCTGTGGATAGAATGCTGCCCAAGATTGAAATTGGTGACATGCTCTTTATCCACGATGCTGGTGCACATGGCTATTCCATGGGCTATAACTACAACGGCAAGCTGCGCAGTGCCGAAATCCTGCTGCAGGAGGATGGCAGCGCTAAAATGATTCGCCGCGCTGAAACTCCCGCCGATTATTTCGCAACTTTCGATTTTAGCCCTGAATTTGGCGCTAAGCTGGCGGAGGAAGCTAAGGTTAAAATGCCTGCTAGCAAATAAAAAACATCTCTTTTACAAAGTATAATATGGCTGAAAAACTACCTAGTGCTTATGCTAGGTAGTTTTTTCTTGTTTTTTACTCAAATGCTTAGCAGTAAAAAAGACTTGACTTGATGTGTACTAAAGGTAGTATACTAAAGCTATAGGAATTGGGCTAGTACAATCAAAGGAGATTTTTATGAATATTAATGTGCTTGTGGCGGAAGAAAAATATAGTAAGCTTATTGCTGCTTTGCGGGATATGGGCAGAGTAGTGGTAGCTTTTAGTGGTGGTGTGGACTCGACCTTTTTGCTTTATGCAGCGAAGCAGGCGGTGGGGGCGAGGGCGCTGGCGGTGACCTCCCGCTCCGGTGTTGTGCCCCGTCGTGATTTGGATGAGGGAGCACTGTTTTGTGAGCGTCAGGGAATAAGGCATGAGTATCTTGATTTTGATGAGCTGGCAGTGCCGGGCTTTGCTGAAAACCCTCCGGATCGTTGCTATATCTGCAAAAAAACACTGTTTACTAAACTTTTAGCTGTGGCCGCAAGGGAGCAGGCTGTGCTCTGTGAGGGCTCCAATATGGATGATTTGGGAGATTATCGTCCGGGCCTG
>CAMFET010000230.1 GCA_945949475.1 uncultured Phascolarctobacterium sp. | reverse complement strand
TGTTCATAAAGTGCTAGAATAATCGTAGCAAAGGTTTTGCAAAGCTCTTTTCTGCGATGGGTGGTGGCATGGATGAAGGATACAAAAGGAGCGCAGGAAAGCTTTTATGCTTGTATTGATTTAAAAAGCTTTTATGCTTCGGTAGAATGCGTGGAGCAGGGGCTCGATCCCTTTAAGGTGCCGTTAGTAGTGGCGGACCCGGAGCGTGGCAGGGGTGCCATTTGCTTGGCAATTTCGCCGGCGCTGAAGGCCATGGGTGTGCGCAATCGCTGTCGCTTGTTCGAGATTCCTTCCAGCATCAAATATAAGATTGCTGTGCCCCGTATGAAGCTTTATATGGAATATTCTTCGGCTATTTATAAAAGCTATTTGCAATATCTAAGTCCTGAAGATATTTATGTTTATTCTGTTGATGAATGCTTTTTTGCACTTTCGCCGTATGCGCTTTTATACAAGCAATCACCGTTGGCCTTAGTGCGCAAATTAGTGCAGGGTATTTTTAGTGAATTTGGCATTTGTGCCACTGCTGGCATTGGTACTAATTTGTTTTTGGCTAAAATAGCTATGGATATTGTAGCTAAGCACAATGAAGAGCATCTGGCCTTTTTGGATGAAGCCTTATTTCAAAAGCAGATGTGGCATCATCGACCGCTAACCGATTTTTGGAATATTGGTAAGGGTATTGCCAAAAGGCTGGCGCGCAAGGGCATCTATGATTTATATGCTATAGCTCATGCTCAGCCTGAGCAGCTGTATCGCGAGTTTGGCATTAATGCGGAATTTTTAATCGACCATGCCTGGGGACGCGAGAGCTGCACCATGGCAGATTTACAGCATTATCACGCCAAGAGCCACAGCATTTCGAATAGCCAGATTTTGTTCGAGGATTATGCCTTCGAGGATGCCGAGGTGGTACTGGTGGAAATGGTGGAGTTTTTGTGCCTAAAGCTAGTGGAAACGCAGATGCTGTGCAGCTCCTTTAGCCTGAATATTCGCTATAGCAAGGATTGCCAGCTGCCCACCGGGGGCAGTAGGCATTTGCCCCAGTCTACGGATTCCTTTGAGGTTTTGGAGGAATATTTTCGCGAGCTTTTTTGGGAAACCACTTATAGAAATGCTCCCATCAGGCAGATTTGTGTGAGCGCTAATGATTTGCAATGGCTGGGAAGGGCGGAGCAACAGCTTTTTTCGGCCTATCAGGTGGATGAGCAGCGGGATAGGGATAGGCAGCAGGTGCTTTTGGACGTAAAGAAAAAATATGGCAAAAATGCTTTGCTGCGCGGCATCAGCTATCGGGATAAGGCCACGGGCAGGCTGCGCAATACCTTGATTGGTGGACATAAGGGAGGTGAGTAGCGCTATGGCTGAAGTAAAAAAATGCTATCGTAAGGGCGGTAGACGCCAGCTGGAGCCACAGTGGCTGCGCGAGGATGAGCTCAGCGGACGTTATAGCAAGCGCGCCAAGCAATTTGGCGCCTTTGCAGCCCTGCGTGGCTACGAAGAAATGCTGGAGCAGGTGCGGGAAGAGGTTTGCACAGCAGAGTCACAAAAATAAAGTTAATAAATTTTATGCTTTTCCTTGACAGCACCTCTAAAATGTGATAACATAACATACTACATCATTATTCAAAATTGCAGGTGTAATTGACAACAAATACTGCCGGGTCAGTGGTTGAACGGCGTATCTTGCTTATAATGAAGGATGAAGCACATTCATCGCAGACAACAGACAAGGTCCTTGTGGTAAGAACCTTGTTTTTTTTGTCACGAATGAATGCGCTAGCTTTAATGTGTTCAAGAATAAACGAAGGGGTGAGGAATTACATGTTTAAACCGGTTCAAGTAGGTGACAGAACTCGGTATAGTTATGCCAGAATCAAAGAAATACTGCCCATGCCTCATTTGATTGACATTCAAAGAAAATCTTATGAATGGTTCCTCGAAGAGGGCTTGGTAGATATCCTGCATGACATTTCTCCGATTAAAGACTTTTCCGGCAATCTGGAGCTTTATTTTGAAAACTTCAGCTTGGGTGAACCCAAATATGGCGTTGAAGAGTGCAAGGAAAGGGATGAATCCTATTCCGCTCCCATGAATGTAAAGGTTCGTCTGGTATATAAGGATACTGGCGAAATCAAAGAATCCACTGTTTTCATGGGCGACTTCCCCTTGATGACCGAAACCGGTACCTTTGTTATCAACGGTGCTGAGCGTGTTATCGTCAGCCAATTAGTACGTTCTCCCGGCGTATATTATAGTGTAGAAATCGATCCCAGCGGCAAAAAGCTGTATGGCACCACTGTTATTCCTAACAGAGGCGCTTGGATTGAATATGAAACAGATATCAACGATGTAATTTATGCTCGTGTGGACCGCACTCGTAAGCTGCCCGCAACTGTTTTGCTGCGTGCCCTGGGCCTGTCCTCCAACGAGGAAATTATCAGCGTCTTTGGTGAGCATCCTTATTTGATGGCTACTCTGGAAAAGGATACCACCAAGAACAAGGATGAGGCTATGCTGGAGGTTTATAAAAAGCTGCGTCCCGGCGAGCCCACCATTTTGGAGAATGCTGTTTCTTTGATTGAAGCAACCTTCTTTGATAACAAGCGTTATGATCTGGCCAGTGTTGGTCGTTATAAATTAAATAAAAAAT
>CAMFET010000229.1 GCA_945949475.1 uncultured Phascolarctobacterium sp. | reverse complement strand
TGCGCACGGGCACCAATATGCTGGATTTGCTGCGCCGCAAGGAAATCACTTACGCCAAGCTGCAGGAGGCCTTTGCTCTGCCTGAGCTGAGTGATGAGGTAGCAGAGCAAACCGAAATTTTTGCCAAATACGAGGGTTATATTGCTAAGCAGCGCCAGGAAGTAGAGCGCTTTATGAAGCTGGAAAACAAGCGCCTACCGGAGGATATGGACTACCACGCTATTAAGGAGCTATCCAGTGAAGCAGCCGAAAAGCTGGATAAGGTGCGTCCTACGAATATTGGCCAAGCCTCCCGTATTAGTGGTGTATCCCCTGCTGATATCAGCGTGCTGATGATTGCGCTGGAGCTCAAGCGCAGGAAGGAGCAAGGCGAATGAGTGCAAATGAAAAGCCAAGCTTTGCGGAGATTTTAGCTGCTCGTGGTGCTGACGCCGGTCTAAAATTTACGGAGCAGCAGCTGGAGCAATTTACCAAATACTACGAGCTTTTGGTGGAAACAAATAAGGTGATGAATCTGACGGCGCTTACGGAGCCTGAGGAGGTTGCTGTTAAGCATATGATAGATAGTCTGCTAGCCTATGACGAGGATATGGCTGGCAAAACTTTAGCCGATGTGGGTACGGGAGCAGGCTTTCCCGGTGTGCCCTTAAAGATCTACTGCCCTGAGCTGAAGGTAACCCTTATCGATTCCTTGGGCAAACGTTTAAGATTCTTGCAGCAGGTGATTGACACTTTAGGCCTTAAGTATATTCGCTGTGAGCATTTACGGGCGGAGGATGCAGGAAAAAATAGTAAGCATCGCGAAAAATATGATTTAGTAACGGCTCGCGCCGTGGCTCGCCTGAGCGTTTTGGCAGAGTATTGCCTGCCCTTGGTAAAAAAGGGTGGTCGCTTTATTGCGCTTAAGGGCAGCAAATATGCTGAGGAAATCGAAGAGGGTACAGAGGCAGTGAGAATTCTCGGCGGTAAAATTATGAGCGCCGAGCCTGTGAAATTACCGGGACTGGATGATGGCCGTGCGATTATAAAAATTAGCAAAATAAAAGCTACCCCGGCGCAGTATCCGCGTAAGGCGGGTACGCCGGAAAAGCAGCCCTTGGGCAGCAAATAGAGGAGGGGTTGAAGATGATAGTCGATGATGGGTTTTCTGTATTAGATGCTGATTTTGGCTCTTTAGGTGAAAATAAAGCTGTAAATGAAGTAAAGGTAATCAAGGTGCCGATTGACCAGATTTTCCCTAATCCCTACCAGCCCCGTAAAACCTTTGATGATGAAGCCCTGGCTGATTTAGCTAGCTCCATTGCTCAATACGGCGTGCTGCAGCCGCTTTTGGTTGCTCCTGCTGAGGATGGCCGCTATCTTTTGATCGCAGGTGAACGTCGTCTGCGAGCCAGTCGTATGGCTAAGCTGACAGAAGTACCGGTAATCATTAGTGAGTATAGCTCCCAGGAGATTGCCGAAATTGCTTTAATTGAAAATCTGCAGCGCGAGGATTTACACTTTTTGGAAGAAGCCGAGGGCTATGAGCAGCTCATGGAGCAGTTTCACCTAACCCAGGAGGCTATGGCTGCCAGAGTTGGCAAAAAGCAGTCCACCATCGCCAATAAGCTGCGTTTGTTGCGTCTTTCGAGTGAAGTGCGCAAGCTTTTGGTAGAGCATGAGCTTAGCGAGCGTCATGCACGTGCTTTGCTTAAGCTGGAGGACGAGGCTCAGCGCTTGGAGGTGCTGGACATTATCATTAAGCGTAACTATAGTGTGCGCCAGACCGATGAATACATTGCTAAGCTACTCGCAGATAAGCAGCAGGAAAAGAAGAAGCGCTTTGTCATCGTTAACGATGTGCGCATTTACCTAAACAGTATCAAGCAGGTAGTGAATGCGATTAAGGAAGTAGGCATTCCAGCTAGCATGGAGCAGACTGTGGAGGGGGACGAGGTTATTGTTTCCCTGCGCATTAAGAACCAAAAGAAGCCCAAGGGCGGCAATAGCAAGCCTTTATTCTAAAAAATTTTAATCCCTACCCCAAATTCTGTATTGGGGTGGGGATTTTTTGCTATAATGCAGCTAGAGAAGAATATCTTAGCAGATATTTTTATAATTATTATTTTTTAGAAGATATATAGCAAGGCTGGCAACGGCTTTTCAGGAAGAGGATTATTTGATAAAGTATTATATTAGGATTATCTGTGAGGAGATAGCTTATGCAAAAGAAATGGAAAAAGGGTTTACTTGCCTGCTTAACTGTGGGCCTGACTATGGCAGCACCGCTTTATGCTTGGGCTGCGGATAAAGAAATTGTGATTCTGCATACGAATGACATGCATTGTGGCGTCAACGATAATCTAGGACTGGCCACAGTAGCCCAAATGAAGCAGAATGCACTGCAAAAAACACCTTATGTGGCCTTGGTAGACGCGGGCGACGCGGTGCAGGGTGCTCCTATCGGCAAGCTTTCTAGGGGTGAGGCTGTGGTTCGCATGATGAATGCTGCTGGCTATGATTTTGCTATTCCCGGCAATCATGAATTTGACTATGGCATGGAGCGCTTTTGGCAGCTCAATAAAAAGCTCAAGTCCGGATATTACAGTGCTAACTTTGAGGACTTGCGTACCAAGAAGCTAGCCCTACCTGCCTATAAAATGCTGCAGTTTGG
>CAMFET010000228.1 GCA_945949475.1 uncultured Phascolarctobacterium sp. | reverse complement strand
AGTTGGTGGCCAGCATGCCCACCTCACATTTATATAATTTCATATGATTCCTCCTGTTCTTAACAATTCCATCTCATAAAGTTTATAACTTCCATTTCATAAAGAGAGACTTCTTTCTTGGTTACGATAACAAACAACTTAAAGTTTATTGCAAACCTGAATTCCGTAATTATAAATAGACGAAGCGAATATGAATTTTAGCTAGCGAGAGCCTGGTACAATAGAAATTGAGACACTGTCTGAGCACTATGCGTATCATAATGACAAAATCAACCAAATGTAATCGTCTGAGATAACGTAAATCCCTCTTCATTGTCGCGAGTTTGTCGAAATTTCGTTATTGTACCGCTCGAAGCTAGCGTAAAAATTCATTCTGAGCGTAGTCTATTATAATTACGAATGTGTTACAACAATCTACTACTATCCAATAAAATCGTCACAGGCCCGTTATTCACCAGCTCTACCAGCATATGCGCCCTAAACACGCCTGTTTCTACCGGCAAGCCCTTGGCCCGACATGCAGCCACAAACTGCTCATAAAAAGCGTTGGCAATATCCGGCTTTGCCGCCTTGTCAAAGCTGGGGCGCTTGCCCTTGCGGCAGTCGCCGCACAGCGTAAACTGGCTCACAGCCAAAATGCTGCCGCCCACATCCTGCACCGATAAATTCATCTTGCCAGCCTCATCCTCAAAAATGCGCAGGCCGCAGACCTTATCCACAATATAAGCCAAATCCTTTTCGGTATCACCCTCGGCCACGCCCAGCAGCACGAGTAAGCCCTTGTCAATTTGACCTGTGATAGAGCCCTCTACGGTTACACTGGCCCTATCCACCCTTTGCACAACAGCTCTCATTTGCGCTTACCTCCGCCACCGCTGGTAGAGAACACACGCTCCACGGTATACACGCCCTTCATGCGGCGAATACGGTTCATCACATACTCCAGCTGATCAAGGCTGGTGATATCCAGGCCCATATGGGTAGTTGCCATCTTATTCTTGTCAGTGTGGCAGCTAAGGGAGAAAATATTCAGCTTGGCCTCACTGGTAACATTCATAATATCGCTCATCATGCCCGGTCTATCCTGAGAAGTAATCATGATGTTTACCTTATAAACATCATCAATGCCCACATCCCAGGATACCTCAATAAGGCGGCTTTGCTCCTCAGGATTATTACTGAGCACATTGGGGCAGTCCGCACGATGGACGGATACACCGCTGCCACGCGTGATATAGCCCACAACCGGGTCGCCGGGAATGGGGTTGCAGCAGCGTGCCAGCTTAACCATGATGCCTTCCTCGCCCTTAACCAAAATGCCATGGCTAGCCTTGGCCTTGGATTTACGAGGCTTGAGCTCTGCCAGCACCTGGGCCAAATCCTTGGTGGTTTCCAGCTTTTGCTCCTTTTTATAAAGCTCTACCAGCTTGCTCATGACGGTATTCAGTGTTACACCACCATAGCCCAAGGTAGCCAACAGGTTTTCATCCGTATCGATGCGCAGCTTATTGCCCACAGCCTTCAGCTTTTCAGGTGTTACCAGCACCTTGATTTCGTAGCCAAGGCGTTTCACCTCGCGCTCAAGCATTTCGCGACCCTTCAGGATATTCTCCTCACGCCGCTCCTTCTTAAACCAGTTCTTGATCTTGTTGCGGGTATCACTGGAGCCAACGATGTTAATCCAGTCGCGGCTGGGACCGCTGGACTGCTTGGAGGTAATAACCTCCACAATATCGCCGTTTTTCATCTGGTAATCCAAGGGCACAATGCGTCCATTAACCTTAGCGCCTACGCAACGATTACCTACATCGGTGTGAATGCGATAAGCAAAGTCGATGGGAACGGAGCCCACGGGCAAGTCGATAACATCCCCGCGAGGTGTAAAGACGAAGACCTCATCCGCAAAAATATCCATCTTCACCGTGTTGACAAAATCACGGGAATCATTCATATCATTATGCCATTCCAGCAGCTGACGCAGCCAGCTCAGCTTAGCATCAAAGCTCTTATCCGTGCCTGTGGCAGGCTTGCTGCCGCCACTTTCCTTATAACGCCAATGGGCAGCGATACCATATTCACTGATGCGATGCATCTCAAAGGTGCGGATTTGGATTTCCAAGGGCTGTCCACCGGCACTCAAAACAGTGGTATGCAGTGATTGATACATATTAGATTTAGGCACAGCCACATAGTCCTTAAAGCGACCAGGAATAGGACGCCACATGCTGTGGACAATACCCAATGTACCATAGCAGTCCTTAACCGTGTCCACCAGCACACGAATAGCCAGCAAATCATAAATCTCGCTCAGCTGCTTGTGGTCTCGCAGCATCTTTTTATGGATGCTATAAAAATTCTTCGGACGGCCTTGGATTTCACAGCGAATGCCAGCCTTTTCCACTGCCTCTTTCAGCGTTGCCATAGCATCATTAACCATGGCTTCACGCTCACGGCGCTTGGTTTTTACCTGCTCCATCAAATCATAATATACATCCGGCTCCATATAACGGAAGGCCAAATCCTCTAATTCCCATTTGATGGCATAAATACCCAAACGATGCGCCAGGGGAGCATAAATCTCCAATGTCTCACGGGAAATAGACTGCTGCTTGTGCACGGGCATGAACTTCATGGTGCGCATATTATGCAATCTAT
>CAMFET010000227.1 GCA_945949475.1 uncultured Phascolarctobacterium sp. | reverse complement strand
ACACCCAGTTTATTACTGAATCCTTGAACAAGGTTGCTCATACCTTCTTCGAGGCTTTGGTGCTGGTTATTCTAGTAGTATTCATGTTCTTAGGCAGCTGGCGCGCAACCTTGATTCCACTGCTGGCAGTGCCCGTATCCTTGGTTGGTACCTTTGCCTCCTTTGTACTCTTGGGCTTTACCATTAACACGCTGACTGCTTTTGCTATGATTCTGGCTATCGGCCTGGTTGTCGACGACGCCATCGTTGTAGTTGAGGCTGTTGAGCATCACATCCAGGAAAATGGTATGTCCCCGAAGGAAGCGACCTACCGTGCTATGAACGAAGTATCCGGCCCTGTTGTGGCTATCGCCTTCGTTCTGTCCGCGGTATTTATCCCCGTAGCTTTTACCGGCGGTACCGTTGGTGAATTGTACAAGCAGTTCGCTATTACCGTATCCGTATCCATGATGCTGTCCGCAATTGTTGCGCTGTCCCTGACTCCTGCGCTCTGCTCTTTGATTTTGAAGAAAAAGAGCGAGGATGAGGCTCCCAAGGGCTTCATTGGCAAGGCAGTTGCTGCCTTCAACAATTGGTTCGAAAGAACTCTGGGCAAATATGTCACCAATGTTGAGGTCTGCATCCGCAAATCCAAGCTGGTGCTCACCTGTCTGGCCGTTGTGGTTATTCTGACCGGCGTTATCGCTAAGCATACCCCGACCGGCTTTGTGCCGAACGAGGACCAGGGCATGAGCGCCGTATCCGTAAACCTGCCCGAGGCTGCGTCCAGCAACCGTTCTTTGCAGGTTATTGAAGATATCGCTGCCAAAGCCCGCAAGCTCCCCGGTGTTAAGAACGTTATGTCCGTTGCCGGCGTGGATATTCTTTCCGACGCGCAAAAGGCTAACTCTGCTTTGATGGTAGTTGTTATGGACGATTACAACAATCGTACCACTACTACCCAACAGGTTATTCCTATGATCTTTGGCTTGGGCGCTCAATATCCTGATGCCAATGTTATGGCCTTCCAGCCGCCTTCCCTGCCCGGTGCCTCCAATACCGGTACTCTGAGCCTGTATTTGATGAACTTGGCTGGCGAGGATGTGGAAACCATGGGTCAGCGTGCTAATGAGTTCTTGGCCAAGGCCCGCCAACGTCCGGAGGTTGGTATGGTTTATACCACCTTGAATACCAATACTCCTGTGTATAATTTTGATGTGGACCGCGAAAAGGCGCAGAGCATGGGCGTGCCCGTATCCAGCGTTTATTCCGCAATGCAGGCCTTCTTGGGCGGTAACGAAATCAACGATATCAACAACTTCGGTCGTACCTGGAAGGTAGTTATGCAGGCCGATGCCAAGTATCGTACCAATGTTGATGATTTGCGTTATTTCTATGTGCGTAGCACTAATGGTACTATGGTGCCGTTGAATACCCTGGTAACTCCCATTCAAAAGAACAGCTCTCTGGTTATGACTCGCTTCAATGGTGCTCGCGCCATTATGATTGCCGGTGACCCTGCTGATGGCTATTCCACTGGTGAGGCAATGGCAGCATTGGAGGAGGTAGCAAAGGAAACTTTGCCCAGCTCCTACACCTACGAGTGGGTTGACCAAAGCCGCGACGAAATCGAGGCTGGCAGCCGTTCTACCCAGATTTACATCATTTCTATGATTTTCGTATTCCTGTGCTTGGCAGCTCTGTACGAAAGCTGGACCATTCCTCTGGCAGTACTCTTGTCCGTGCCCTCTGCAATTTTTGGCTGCTTCCTGTCCCAATATCTGCGTGGTCAAAATAACGACGTTTATATGCAGATTGGTATGATCACTTTGATTGGCTTGGCTGCGAAGAACGCTATTTTGATTGTAGAATATGCTAAGATGAACATGGAAGAGAATGGCATGGATGTGGTTACCGCAGCAATCGAGGCTGCTCGCCTGCGTTTGCGCCCCATTCTGATGACCTCCTTCGCCTTCATTTTGGGCTGCCTGCCCTTGGCAATTGCCACCGGCCCGGGCGCTGGTGCGCGTGTATCCATGGGTAACGCCGTAGTTGGCGGTATGACCATCGCTACCTTCTTCGGTATCTTCCTGATTCCGGTGCTCTTTGTAGTTGTAGAAAAATTCTTCAGCCGCAAAAAGAAGCAGGATGACAATATGGCTGACCAAATGTAAGGCTTTATCTTGAGGCCTGACTCATATAGTCCATCAAGCAAGCTCCGCTTAGTCTGTTACGATTAAGCGGAGCTTTTTTATGTGGGAAACAGGGGATTAGTAGCTTAAAAAAGCATAAATAAAGTTTAAAAACATAAAAAATAAAGTAGCTCTATTAAGTAATTAGACAAAGGCTTAGCTGTGGGCAAAAGGTGGCTGCGGCAACAGTTTGCAGATATTCTAGAAATTATAATGAAAATCGACAAGGAAGCTTGTCCGCTATTATGAGCCATCCGTTGGACGAGAACGGAAATATTATGTGGAGGTGATGTTATGGGTCCAGTAACAACGAATCCCTGGCTGATTGCCGTGATTAACATGGTTATTGTTTTTGGGGTATTGATAGCTCTGGGCGTCTTAATGAGTATGATTCAGGTCGTAGATCCCACGAAAAACCACTAACAAAACTTAAGGAGGAAAAATTTTTATGTTTGAGGCGTTTATTGTTGCTCTGTCTTCTGTATGGGC
>CAMFET010000226.1 GCA_945949475.1 uncultured Phascolarctobacterium sp. | reverse complement strand
AAGCCCTCCTGCTGGCATGTGGGCATTTTCGGCTCGATCTGCCCAATTTCCATTTCCACTGGCTCCGGCGGCAGCTCATCTGGCACGTGCTCCCCGGTACAATCGGTCACCTCTACCTCCGGCAGCTGCTTGCCCAAAGGCAGGGAGCATTTACTGCCATCACCGTCACACAGCATATCCACCTGCTGTAAAGAAAAGGCAGCGGCCAATTTTGCAGCCGCTGCCTGTATAATACCTTGGGTCAGGTGGGCAGCGCAGGTAAAATGCACCTCCCATTTACTGGTGGTTTCATCAACACAAATTTGGTTGATATGCATTAACCGCAGCTGCAACAGCTCACTATCGGTAAATGACTGAGCAGACAAAAAAGCAAAAAACTTTTCTTCATCGGGCATAATGCAATATTTAGTTTGCATCATGTTATCCTTTCATTAGCTTAACTCAAATCCTGTGACGCCTTAGCGTCCCAAATCTACTAATATTGGTCTACTAATATTTGGAATTTTCCACACTAATTACGCCCTCAATGCTTTGCAGTCCCCGAACGTAATCGGCACCATCCACACTCTTGCCTACTTTTAGATATAAATCGATAATCAGACTATCCTTATCCTTATTCTTTTTAACATTCAAGGATTTAACCTGAATACCATTCAAGGTTAAGTAGCCAGTTATATCCGTAATGGCACCATTGCGATTGCTAGTGGTAATGCGCACAAAACGTCGGTCGCTGCGACTGTTCGAAGCAAAGCGTTTTTCCCAGGTGTGAAAGGTAACCAGCGTCACCATGGTGATGGCTGTAGCCATAGCACTCAAAAAGAACATGCCGCTGCCCACAGCCAAACCAATGGCTGATACCATCCACAGGCTTGCTGCCGTGGTAAGGCCACGAATCGTCAGGCCCTCGTGCAAAATGGTGCCGGCACCCAAAAAGCCGATGCCGCTAACCACCTGAGCCGCAATACGGGCCGAGTCGCGACGAGCACCCAAATCACTTTCGTGGATGGCCGTGGCCGGAGCCATATCATCAAAGCCGTACATAGAAACAAGCATAAACAGGGCCGAGCCCACGCACACCAAAATGTGGGTACGGAAGCCAGCCGGTCTATCACCGCTGCCTCTCTCAATACCAACTATACCGCCGAGAATGGCAGCAACAACCAGCCGGACAACCATCATAATATCTTTATTATCCTGTAGCCAAGCCAGGTTGTCCAACATTTACAACACTCCTATTTACAGCTCCTTAAGCAGGTCCTTAATTGCAGTCACATAATCCCCTGCCAAGGGCAGCATCTTTACTTCGCCGTTTTTGCGCAGTTTAACCTCTAGCTCGCCAGTTTGCAGTGTCTTAGGACCTACAACCACACGCAGCGGGTAACCAATCAAATCGGCATCCTTAAATTTTACGCCAGGACGTTCCTTGCGGTCATCGATAACAACCTCAAGGCCTGCATCCAGCAGCTCGTTATAGATTGCTTCAGCCTTAGCATTGCTTTCGGCATCCTTTACGTTTACAGGCACTACCAAAACTTGGTAGGGAGCAATAGCAGCAGGCCAAATCATGCCGTCCTTATCGTTGTTTTGCTCCACAGCGGCAGCCATAGTGCGACCTACGCCAATACCGTAGCAGCCCATAACCATGGGTTGCTCCTTGCCGTTTTCATCCAAAAAGGTGGCCTTCATGGCCTGGCTATATTTGGTGAACAGCTTAAACACTTGGCCAACCTCAATACCACGCGCCTTCTTCACCGGAGCACCACAGTGCGGGCAGGGGTCACCCTCTGCCATCAGGCGAATATCAGCCACATAGGTGGGAGTAAAGTCACGGCCGGGGTTAACATTAACCAGATGATAGCCCTCTTCGTTAGCGCCGCAGCAAATATTGTGCATTTGCATCACGCTTTGGTCCACAACAATGATAGCCTTTTTAGGATCGATGCCAACAGGGCCCATGTAACCGCCAAAGGTGCCAGCCTGAGCCAAAATTTCGGGCTCAGCCATCTCTACCTCGGTAACACCTACAGTATTGATAACCTTGATTTCGTTAACCTCATGATCACCGCGCACAAAGCACAGGATGAGACCCTTTTCACTCTGGAAGGCCACTGCCTTCATGGATTTTTCTACCGGCAAGTGCAAATATTCGCACACAGCCTCGATGGTTTTACAGTTGGGAGTCAGCACCTTTTCTACGGGCTTGGCTTCTTCAGCCTCAGCCTCGATTAAATGCAGCTCGGCCTTTTCAATGTCGGCTGCATATTCGCATTCAGAGCAATAGACGATCTCTGCCTCACCACTATCAGCCAGCACCATGAATTCATGGCTGCCGTTGCCACCGATAGCACCGCTATCAGCCTCAACAGGGCGATAGGTCAGGCCACAGCGATCAAAAATGCGCGTATAGGCATCATACATTTCTGCATAGGATTTATCCAGACCAGCCCCATCACGGTCAAAGGAATAAGCATCCTTCATGATGAAGTCGCGGCTGCGCATCAGGCCAAAGCGCGGACGACGCTCGTCGCGGAATTTGTCCTGAATTTGGTACAAATTCAAGGGCAGCTGGCGATAGGAGCGCACATCGGCCTTCACTACGGTGGTCACCATTTCCTCGTGAGTAGGGCCAAGGCAATATTCATGGCCATGACGGTCCTTTAAGCGAATCATC
>CAMFET010000225.1 GCA_945949475.1 uncultured Phascolarctobacterium sp. | reverse complement strand
TTGGCATCGTGGCTTCCAGCGATGCGCTGATTTATGGTGGCTTGGTGGCTAGCCGCACGCACACCATTGCACCGGAGGTTTTGCAGGAGCGTGCCCACCGCTTACTTGCTTTTCGCAGCAAGCAGGGCGGGCAAAAGCAGGTGTATCTGTTTGCTACTATTATGCGCTCACCTAAAGCGAGCAGTGCGCCAGTGGAGCCAGCTTATTATAAGGAATGGGGACCTAAGCTTTTTCGCTTGGGAGCCTTGGAGGATAAGCGCGAGCTGAAGCTTTTAAAGCGTAGGGAGGCTAAGGAGCTGGCTGTGCTACGCGAGGAAATTCCTGCGACGATTCTGCAGGATTTATATGCTCGTCGCGCTCATAATATCATGGCTACGGAGCTGCTTTTGCACGGCATTGAAAGCGGCGATTTTGACTATATGTTAATTGGTCGCGATGATACAGCACCCTTTTCTCAAGCCCATCGAGAAGCGCGCAATATGGAGATTTTGGTGAATGAGCTACCCAAGGAGCGCATTCGTTTCTTCGCCGGGGCGGATCAATTAGGTCTGATTTTGCTCACTAGAGCAGCTAAGCGCCTGCAGTATGAGCTGCCCTTGGTGAATGTAACCTATGCTGCTGGTGCGGGAGGAAAAACAGTGCCCTCATATGAGGATGATACGGTAGCCGAAAGCGCCAAGCAGCACATCTATGCGGCGGGAGCTTTTCCGGTGCGCCTACGCAAACGTGCTGATTTGGTGCTGGCAGTGAATACACCTAAAAATGGCAGGACTTTGGAAGCAAGCAATGCTCTCAATAATTATAAGGTGTCTGCCGAAACGAAGAATTTTGTCAATAAGGTAGCACGCATCAGCAAAAATCATTCTGTAGCAGTGGCGGATGTAAAATTTGGCAATGGTGCGGATAATGCTCTAGTGCAGACGCTCTTTGAGCGGGGGATAGCCCATGATTTGGCAGCCTACGGCGGCTGGAATACAGCTGGCAATAGCTTGGGCTTTGCTTTGGGACAGGGCTTGTTGAGCAATGAATATGCCCCGGGAACGAAAAAAGTGCTTTTGGAGCAGCGCTATCTTGATGATTGGGCTTATCAGGCTAATGTGCGCATGCAAGCCTATACCCAGCTCATTTGGCCCAATTATTGGCCCAATAGTGGCTTGGCTGGGGAACAGCTCGCCTCGGCAGAAGCCTTTATTTCCCAGGAAATAGTGCGCTTAGCAGAGCCTTATCTGGGCCAGGCAGTGCATGCATATCGCTATACGCTGCCCTGGAAGCGCATGTTTGAAGTGCAGATTAGTCAAAAATAAAATGTGAGGTAAGATAGAAGATGGAAGAAGCAGTTTGTGTACGCGCAGCAGCTCCGGAGGATGCAGAGCAGTTGCTGGAGATTTATACTCCGTTTGTGATTAGTGAGGATTGTAGCTTAAGCAACGTGTCCTTTGAGTTGGCAGCGCCGGATGTAGAAGAATTCCGTCAACGCATTCAGGATATTTCTAAGCAATTTCCCTACTTGGTGGGTGAAGTAAACGGCCAAATTTTGGGCTATGTTTATTGTCATCCCTATCGGGAGCGTTTGGCTTATCAATGGGCGGTGGAGGTTACCATCTATTTGGCACCAGCCGGTCAGGGCAAGGGCTTGGGCCGCCTTCTTTATGAAACCATGGAAAAGCTTTTATGCCTGCAGGGTGTGACTATGGCGTATTCCTGCATCACTGTGGGTAACGACCACAGCATCAAAATGCACGAGGCCTTGGGCTACCGCTTGATTGGCACCTTTACCAATTCGGGCTATAAGAATGGGCAGTGGTTGGACACGGTGTGGCTGGAAAAGCAGCTGCAACCCTGCCCCAAGCAGCCTGATAATATCAAGAGCTGGTGGGAGCTGGACCCCGATGCTGTGGCTGCAGTGCTTACGGAAGCTACTGCCAAGCTGCAATGTCTTAAGCTTTAGTCATGAGGTGCAAGCATCAAGGAGGAAATAGTCTATGGATCTAAAACATTATCAAGAAAAACATAAATCCAGTAGTAAGGCCGAGGAGATACTGCGTTATATCGGTCCCGGGCTTTTAATTACCGTGGGCTTTATTGACCCTGGTAACTGGGCATCAAATTTGGCTGCAGGTGCTGATTATGGCTATTTATTGCTGTGGATGGTGACGCTATCCACGATTATGCTGATTTTGCTGCAGCATAACGCGGCGCATTTGGGCATTGCGTCCGGCCTGTGCTTGTCGGAGGCGGCGACAAAGTTTTTACCGCGCTATGTGAGCGTACCTATTTTGGCATCGGCGGTTATGGCGTCGGTAGCGACCTCGCTAGCAGAAATTTTGGGCGGCGCCATCGCCCTTGAGCTGCTTTTTAACATACCACTGTGGTTGGGCAGCATTATGATGGCGGCGCTGTGCTCGTGGCTGTTGCGCTCCAACTCCTATAGCAAGCTGGAAAAGATAATTATCGGCTTTGTGTCGATTATCGGCCTCTCCTTTTTGGCTGAAATTATAATGGTGCCCCTTGATTGGGGGGCAGCAGCCAAGGGCTGGGTAACGCCGAGCATACCGCAGGGCTCGCTTTTAGTTATTATGAGCGTGTTGGGCGCAGTAGTAATGCCGCACAACCTCTTTTTGCATTCCGAGGTCATCCAAAGCCGGCACTGGAATTTGGAGGATGAGGCGGTTAT
>CAMFET010000224.1 GCA_945949475.1 uncultured Phascolarctobacterium sp. | reverse complement strand
GTGTACACCAGCTCCGCCTTGCCGGGGAAATATTTCCCGGCCTCCTTGTAGCCCAAAAAGACCTTGCGCACATAGCGTGACAAAATCTTGTTAGTTACACCGGGCATAGCATTTTGCTCCTGAATGCAGCAGGGAATTCCATGCAGCGCTGCCATAAACACAATCGGACCGCACACATAGCCACCGGTACCAATAACTAAATCAGGACGCTCCTTCTTGATAATTTGCCAAGCATCGTATAAGCCCTCAAAAAGCTTGCCTATGCTGCGCAGCGTATCAAAGCTCAAGCTACGCTTAAAGCCCGCCACCTCAATGAACTTCAAGGGATAGCCATAGCGGGGAATAATGTCCTTTTCTAACCCTTGCTTGGTACCAACAAAGCTAATTTCCGCCTCAGGACGCAGCTTTTTGATTTGGTCCGCAATGGTCAAAGCAGGATAAATATGGCCTCCGGTGCCACCACCGGAAAGAATGACCTTCACTTTGCTTCCTCCTCCCTTACAGCGGCAAAGCGTTTACTAATTCTTTAAAGTAACGTCCGCGCTCAGGGTAGTTTTTAAACATATCATAAGACGAGCAGGCCGGCGAAAGCAGCACCACCTGGGGCTCCTTAGCAATGCTATAAGCAGTGTTTACTGCCTCCTCAAAGCTATTCACCACATGGATATTGGCTACCCCGGCAGCCTGTGCTGCCTCGTAAAAACGCTCCTTGGCCTCGCCCAACAGAATCAAGGCATCGCATTTTTCCTTAGCCAAGGCCATCATCGGCGCCAAGTCCGTGCCCTTGTCGTGCCCTCCGGCTAAAAGAATGATGTGCCCCTTAGGGAAGGCCTCCAAGGCCTTGATGGCAGAATCGGTATTGGTTGCCTTCGAATCGTTATAATAGGGCACGCCCTTAATCGTTTTCACGTATTCGATGCGATGCTCAATGCTGTGAAAATTGCGCAGCACATCCGCCATATCCTCAATAGCAACGCCAGCGAAGAAGCCACAGGCAATGGCTGCCAGCACATTTTCCTCGTTGTGCCCGCCAAATAGGTGCAGCTCGTCTATATTACAAACAACCTTTGTTGTATTATTCCATTTTATCACAAAATTACCGTTTTGCATAAAAATTCCTTGCGGCAAAACAGTTTTTCTACTAAAATAACAGATTTGGCCGTGGCTTTGGGCGGCCCACTCCCTCACAACAGGGTCATCATAGTTAAGCACAGTATATTGCAGGCTGCTCTGACGCCGAAAAATATTCTTTTTGGCATCACCATAGGCCTCCATAGTGTGGTGCCTTTCTAAATGGTCCGGTGTTAAATTCAACACCACAGCGATATTGGGGCAAAATTCTTTCACCTTCTCCAACTGAAAGCTGCTCAGCTCCGCTGCTAGCCAGGCTGCGGACGGCAAGCCTTCTACTTCTTTAGATAAAGCTAAGCCAATATTACCACCAACAGCGCTAGGCACGGGCAAACGCTTGAGCATCTCGCCCACGATAGTGGTAGTGGTGGTTTTGCCATTGGTACCGGTGATACCAATCATATTACCATTATAAATGCGATAGGCAAACTCCACCTCACTAATAACCTCAAGGCCACGCTCAGCCTCTGCCAGCAATACATTGGGATTGTCACAGGGTACGCCGGGGGATAGCACCACTAGTTTTGCCTTCCCCAAGAGCTCGGCAAAGCGCTCGCTCCCTATAACTAAGTCACCACCCTTAGCCCGCAAAAGCTGCACTAGCTTTTCCTCTATAGTGCAGGGCTCATCGTTATACAAAAACACCTGCATACCAAGGTGAGCCATCACCTCGGCCGCACCTCGGCCGCTAATACCTGCGCCATAGACGATTACAGGCCCTTGAATATTCCTAACAGCATCCATTATCCAGTATGCCTCCTATAAAACTGCAGCTAACCACAATCCTAATCCCACCGCAGATAGCAAAAAGCTTACTATTGTAAAGCACTCTACCACCTTAACCTCTTTCCAGCCGCCCAGCTCAAAGTGATGGTGCAAGGGTGCCATACGGAAAAAGCGTTTACCGCCGGTCATGCGAAAATAAGCTACTTGAATTATTACACTTGTGGCCTCAGCTACATAAATACCGCCGATAATAACCAAAAGTAATTCGGTATGAGTTAAAAGGGCCAAGGCAGCAACGCCACCGCCCAAGGCTAGGCTGCCGGTATCACCCATAAAAACCTGAGCCGGATGACGGTTGAAGAGCAAAAAGCCTAAACACGCACCGGTCAAGCCCAAAGCAAAGCCGCTTACATCCAACATACCCTGCATATAGGCAATAAAGGCAAAGGCCAAGGTTACCGGAACACTCACAAAGGAAACCAGGCCGTCCAAGCCATCGGTCAGATTAACCGCATTTGTTGTTCCCACCAAAAGGATGAAGGCCAAAGCATAATAAGCCCAGCCAAAATCAAAGGTCACATTCAGCAGCGGCACCCACAGAGTCGTATTTTGTAAATGTGTTTCGGCAAAATAAACATAGGCGCCCGCCAAAATAAACTGCAGCAAAAATTTTTGCTTCGCAGTTAAGCCCAGATTACGCTTCATTACGACCTTAATGTAGTCATCAATAAAGCCAATCACCGCGTGGCCTAAGGTCAGCACTAAGGCCATCAGCACATGGGGCGTAAACTTGCCCCAGCACAGTGCCAAAACTAAAGCAGCCAG
>CAMFET010000223.1 GCA_945949475.1 uncultured Phascolarctobacterium sp. | reverse complement strand
CGATAACACCAAAATCTCTTTTCGTTTATTCTTTCGGTCCCACTCTCTTAGCAGCAGCCATGATGGCGAGTCTGCCGTGCTCAAAGGTTAAACCGCCCTGGAAGAACACATTATAAGGCTCGCGGCAGGGGCCGTCCGCGCTAAGCTCAATGGATGCGCCCTGCACAAAGGTACCCGCCGCCATCACAATATCATCCTGATACCCCGGCAACGGCGCTGGCACCGGCTCCACATGCGCATCCACCGGTGAATTGCTTTGAATAGCAATGCAAAAATCGCACAGACGTTTTTTACTCTCCAGCTTAATCGCCTGAATAATATCGTGACGTGCTTCCTGAGGCAGGGGCTTCACCTCGTAGCCCAGCTTTTGGAACACAGCCGCCGCAAAAATCGCCGTCTTTACAGCCTGCTGCACCACATGGGGAGCAAGGAACAGGCCTTGATAAAATTCGCGCTGGGTATCGCCCAAGGTCGCACCCATCTCGCCACCCAGTCCCGGCGCCGTCAAGCGATAGGAAGCGTTCTCCACCAAATCCGCACGGCCCACAATGTAGCCACCGGTGGGAGCTAAGCCACCGCCCAGGTTTTTAATCAAGGAGCCGGCCATAATGTCCGCCCCTACCTCGGTGGGCTCCTGCTTTTCGATAAACTCGCCGTAGCAGTTGTCCACATAGGCGATTACATCTGGGTTAACCTCCTTGGCAGCAGCAATAATGCGGCCAATTTCGGCCACGCTGATGGTTTTACGCAGGCTGCTATAGCCGCAGGAGCGTTGGATGTGCACCATCTTGGTGTTTTTGGTAACAATCTTTTTCACGGCCTCAAGGTCCACCTGCTCGCCGCTCATGGGCAGCTCCTTATAGGTCACGCCCAAATCCACCAAGCTGCCCTTGGTCTTCACAGGATAGCCGATGATGGACTGCATAGTGTCGTAGGGAGTGCCGGTGAGGCCAATGAGCTCGTCCCCCGGGCGCAAGTTCCCCAACAAGGCCACGGCCAAAGCATGGGTGCCGCTAACGAATTGGGAGCGCACCAAGGCGGCCTCCGTCTTAAAAATTTCCGCATAAATCAAATCCAAGGTATCGCGACCCACATCGCTATAGCCATAGCCGGTGGTGGGCTTCAGATAATAATCGCTGACCATATTATTGCGGAAGGCGGTAATAACCTTTTCCGTATTCACCAGAGCTGCAGCCTCCAGCTCCGGAGCGTGCTTGGCCACCTCGGCCAAGGCATATGCTTCTATTGCTTGATAATCTACTTCTGTCAAATCATTCACCTTACATACTTATTTTTTGAGATATTCTTCGAATTCAGCCACCTGCTCGGCCTCCATGCGCACCTTAAGCAGTGTGCCCTCGGCCAGATATTCCTGCTCCAGCACTGTGCCAGCGGCGTGCAAACGGGATACAGCGGCAGAATCGCTATAGGGGACGAGGAAGCTTTCCTCCACTGCCTTTAGCTTCAGGTTTTCGGCAATGAGCTCTAAAAGGCCGTCCAAATTGAGGCCCGCCTTGGCGCTGATGCAAATAGCGTTTTCTTCCTTCGCCAAACGCTCCGGCAGCGCGCTGTCAGGGGGCAGCTTGTCGATTTTATTATAAACCGTGATAATCGTTTTATCCTTGGCACCAAGCTCGTTTAACACATGGTACACAGCGTTGCTTTGCTCCTTGTACAGCTCATGGCTCACGTCGATAACGTGGAGCAAAACGTCCGCCTCCACTACCTCTTCTAAAGTAGATTGGAAGGCAGCCACCAGCTGATGAGGCAAGCGTTGAATAAAGCCAACCGTATCCGTCAAAATGGCCTGCTGCTTATGGGGCAGCTCCAGCTGACGCGTGGTGGGGTCCAGCGTAGCAAAAAGCTGGTCCTTGGCATAAATGTCGGAATTAGTCAACGTGTTGAGCAGGGTGGACTTACCGGCGTTAGTGTAGCCCACAAGGCTCACCGTGGGCACGCTGGCCTTCGCGCGGCCTGCACGGTGCAGGGTGCGCACGTTTTTCACCTTGCCGATGCATTCCTTGATGAAGGCGATGCGGTCGCGGATGCGGCGGCGGTCCACCTCCAGCTTGGTTTCACCGGGGCCGCGGGTGCCGATGCCGCCGCCAAGGCGCGACAGCGCCAAGCCCTTGCCCATAATGCGCGGCAAGGTGTATTGCAGCTGCGCCAGCTCTACCTGCAGCTTGCCCTCGTTAGTGCGGGCACGCTGGGCGAAAATGTCCAAAATCAGGGCCGTTCTATCCAACACGCGCACGCCCATAGCCTGCTCGATATTGCGCTGCTGCGCAGGCGAGAGCTCGTCGTCGAAGATGCACAAATCAATATTTTCCTGCTGCACATATAGTGCCAGCTCCTGCACCTTGCCACGGCCGATAAAAAAGGCCGGGTCTGGCTTAGGTCACTTTTGCAGAAACTTAGCCACAACCTCCGCGCCGGCGGTATCAGCCAGCTGTTTGAGCTCCTCAAGTGAGTCCTCCGGCGTCCAGCCCAGCTGGCTGGCTCCGCCGGCGTATTCCATGCCCACCAAAATGGCGCGCTCGGCGCTTTGAGCTAGGCTGGCTGTGCCGGCCTGCTTATCCAAAATGCGCTCCACCATAGCCACCAAATTTGGGAAGAAAATGCCCTCGGCCTGCTCCAGCGTTGCCGGTCCATAGCATTCCACGGTGTACTGCTCATTTTCGTCAATGCCGGTAATCATGCCAA
>CAMFET010000222.1 GCA_945949475.1 uncultured Phascolarctobacterium sp. | reverse complement strand
CGCTCGCGAGCTGCTCTAGCAATTAACTCCGGATATTCACCCAGCTTTTTAATCAGAGCTAGCTCCTCAGGTGCTGCTAAGGTGTCCAGCTTCAGCTCGCTAGCAGACACGGCGCTAATGCCGGCCTCAGCCAGCTGGCGGGCAATACTGCAAATACGAGCATGAGCATATTGAATGTAATAAACAGGATTCTCGTTAGATTTTTCGGTAGCCAATGTCATATCAAAATCTAACTGGCTATCGAGAGAACGCATGCAGAAGAAATAACGCGCAGCGTCAGTACCAACCTCATCCATCAGCTCGCGCAGAGTAATGGTTTCACCAGTACGCTTGGACAGCTTCACAATATCGCCATTGCGATACAAACGCACCATTTGCAAAAGCATAATCTCCAGGTTATTAGCATCAAAGCCCAAAGCATTCACAGCTGCCTTCACACGCGCAATATAGCCGTGATGGTCAGCACCCCACAGGTTGATTACACGCGCAAAGCCACGCTCAAATTTATTGCGATGATAAGCAATATCAGCAGCAAAATAGGTGGGCACACCATTATCACGAATTACAACGCGGTCCTTGTCGTCACCCTGCTCCGTGGATTTGAGCCACAGTGCACCGCCCTGCTCGTAAATGTAGCCTCTTTCCTTTAAAAAGTCCACAGCCTCATGAATTTTGTTGGCCTCATGCAGGGATTTTTCACTAAACCACACATCAAAGGTTACCCCAAAGGCTTCCAGGTCTTCCTTTAGACCAGCCAACTTTTCTTTATAAGCAATCTCCAAGAATTTAGCCAAACGTTCCTTTTCGTCCAAGGCCACAAATTCCTTGCCATAAATGCGAATGATACGCTGGGCAGTTTCGATAATATCGTAGCCATGATAGCCATTCTCCGGGAAGGGAATGCCAGTGGGCATTTCGTCCAATTGCTTCACGGTTAAATCAGCAGGCACACCACCCATATCCTCCAGCTTCAACAGCTGCAGATAACGAGCATTAACGCTAGCAGCCAAATTATTCATTTGGTTGCCGGCATCGTTAATATAGTACTCGCTTTCCACATCATAGCCAGCTGCACGCAGCAAATTTACCATAGCGCTACCCACAGCAGCACCACGAGCATGGCCAATGTGCAACGGGCCGGTGGGGTTAGCACTCACATATTCTACCTGCACACGACCAAAATCGTTAGCAGGCAAATTGCCATAATCTTCCCCAGCAGCAATAATACTAGAGAGCAAATCACTGGTCCAATTTTGTTTTAAATAGAAATTGATAAAGCCGGGGCCAGCAATTTCCATACGCTCTACGGAAGCGCAATCCAGATTATCTACCACAGCCTGAGCAATTTGACGCGGTGCACAGTGCAGACTGCGCGCAGACTGCATCGCAAAATTGGTAGCAAAATCGCCAAATTCCTTCTGGGGCGGCACCTCCAGCATCACCTCGGGCAATACACCGGGCTTCAAGGAACCACTATCAATCGCCTTTTGAGCCGCAGCCTTAATAGCAGCAGCTAAAATATCCTTTATATCCAAAGCAATATCTCTCCTTATTTTTAATTTTTGCTTACTAAGATTTGCCTACATAGTTTCATAAATAGGGTCATTAGTCAATTCAATGCCCAGCTTTTTAAAGATCTTAAAATCGCCCTCAGTCAGCATCACGGTAGAGTGAGCCTGGCAGCCCTTCAGCTTCGGCAATTGGTCCAGTGCCAGCTTAGCTAGGCTATCCGTTGCCGCACACATGGATAAAGCAATCAGCACCTCATCCATATGCAGGCGGGGATTTTTGCTGCCCAAAAACTGCGTTTTTAAGCCCTGAATCGGGTTAATATAGGTGGGAGAAATCAGATGCATTTCGTCAGCAATCTTGCCCAAGGCCTTGATAGCATTCAACAGCACTGCACTAGCGGGCCCCAGCAAATCCGTGGTCTTGCCGGTGACGATGCTGCCATCTGCCAGCTCTAGGGCAATTACTGCACATTTACGCTCCTCGGCCACCTCTTTAGCTACCGTAACCACCTTGCGGTCGTTTACACTAACCTTGGCCTGCTTCATCAACAGCTCCAGCGTATAAACCTCTTGCTTAGTAGCCTCATCCTTCACCATGCGGTTCCAGGATTGGTAATAGCGGCGAATAATCTCCTGACGAGAAGCTTCACAGCAAGCTTCATCATCACAAATACAATTGCCCGCCATATTCACGCCCATATCCGTGGGAGATTTATAGGGGCAATAGCCATAAATGCCTTCAAAAATCGCTGCCAAAACGGGATAAATTTCCACATCGCGATTATAGTTAACGGTGGTTACACCATAAGCCTCCAAATGGAAGGGGTCAATCATATTCACATCCTGCAAATCGGCAGTGGCAGCCTCATAAGCCATGTTCACAGGGTGCTTCAAGGGCAAATTCCAAATGGGGAAGGTTTCGAACTTAGCATAGCCGGCCTTAATTCCGCGCTTATTTTCGTGATAGAGCTGGGATAAGCAGGTAGCCATCTTACCGCTGCCGGGGCCGGGCGCCGTCACTACCACCAAGGGACGCGTGGTTAGCACATAATCGTTCTTGCCATAGCCCTCATCGCTCACAATATGCTCCACATTATGCGGATAGCCTTCAATGGGATAATGGTAGTAAACCTTAACATCCATGGCCTCCAGCTTCTTTTTAAAGCTTTCGATGGACTTTTGGCCCTTGTAC
>CAMFET010000221.1 GCA_945949475.1 uncultured Phascolarctobacterium sp. | reverse complement strand
TAAGGACTCCCTTGTTTTTGGTAGTGAAGACTATGCCAACACCCTCTATGAGCGCTATAATGCTGTCCTTGATTTGATGAACGAATACGAAAAGGATGGCACTAATTCTGCTGTTTACTTGGGCTATCAGGCAGAGGCTAATCGCATTCTCGAAGAAATGCTGACTTTGGGCCTTGCTGAAAGGGTTCCGGTAAAAGATAGCGATCCTCAGAATACTACTTATGTCCTTGAGCCAAAGGCGTCCTTATTAGTTGATTATGTAGAAATTCCTGAATTAGTGGGCTCCGGTGGTAATATCACTGTGGATACTGATGTGTTCAAGAGCTCCGGTGGTACTGGCGTTACTAAGGCTCAGGGTACCCCGGTAATCAATATTACCAATAACACGAACTTAATGACCAAGGTAAACTCTATTATCGTGGGCGACCCCGGTGGCAAGCTGGTTTACAATGGCCAAAATGTGGATGGGGCAGATACTGCTGCCTTTAACCAAAGCATTAAAGCGCTCAATAAAGACAGTGCTGATGCTGGCTTTAACACTATCGAGGCTGCGGACGGCGAATCCGGCGTTATCAATATTCATGGTAAGTATAACGGCAACTCGCTGAACTATAGCTTC
The DNA here is from genome assembly GCA_945949475.1 of uncultured Phascolarctobacterium sp. Lineage (GTDB taxonomy): Bacteria > Bacillota > Negativicutes > Acidaminococcales > Acidaminococcaceae > Phascolarctobacterium_A. The sequence goes on along the minus strand of CAMFET010000221.1, from coordinate 2,095 downwards.
ACTGACGAAACAGGCTCTCATACAGGCAGCTACAGACCCATGGCCAATATTCAGATTCAGGGCAATATTTATTCTAAAGAGGGTACTGTAACTATTAAGAGTGATTATGACAGCATTCTTATGCAAGGTAGGGATGTTAAAGATGCTGTGTCTGTTAGCGGCAGCACTGTCAATATTATTGCTAAAGGCAGTATTACCCAAGGCTATACCGATGGCATTGTAAGCATCGGTGGCGATGTGCGCCAGCAATATGATGCGCAGTATCAGCAAATAATTAAAAATTCCGTTGGACAATATACTTTGAGCTATGTTGACACTCCTATTGACGATGGCAGCAAGGGTAGCGGAAGCTATATAGCAGGTGGCAGTGTTTATATTAATGCCTCCGATATCAACATCAATGGCGTTATCCAAAGTGGCTTTGGGGACTACTATGCCGATATTTCTGATGCCAATGTGCAGGATCGCATTACCCAAATCAATAATGCCTATACGGGCAAGGCTATTAGCGACAGCGTTGTCACTACTGGCGAGCAATATAAGATTATTGATGGGGGTGCTTATTGGGACGGGACTGCTCAATGCTATAAGTATCGCTTAAATGTGTACTATAATCCCTCCACGCAAAAGATTCTGGTGCAGAATGTGGATGCCGGCGGTGGTAGGATTTATCTCACCGGGCGCATTTCTAGCACTGGCAACGGTAAAATAATTTGTCTGGATGGTGTAAGCAATATCACTGTTAATAATACTACTAGCCATGATCTACAGGTGGGCGATTTGATTACCCATGAGGTAGCTGGCCTAGTAAGTATTACTGATACAGCTCAAGGTAAGCTAACGGAAATTACCAATGGCAAGGTAACTGTCAAAGACATTCTTGCCGGAGGCAAGATATCTTCTACTGAAACCTCTAACGACTTTACCGGCTCCTATAACTATGCTCCGCAAACGGGCTTGCGTTATACATGGACAACCGGTAAGGAAGTGACCACCTTTAACCGCTTCAGCAAGGACTTTAAAGAAGGTGGCTGGGGCATGTGGTCCAATGGTGTAGATACCGAAACACTTGCTAGATGGGCCACTACTAATAATGTACAGCCAATTCAAACAGGCCTCGAAAATAATAAGGATCGCGCTCCCGGCGAAACCATCAGATTAGATACTACTGCTGGTAATAATAGCTTTGTCACTGTAACTCATAAGAAGGTTACTGATAAGATCGTCAAAGAAAGCGAACGCAAGTACTCTACGGGTCTATGGGGTATCAATAAGCATTATGTAGTAACCTGGACTAGGACCACTGGTGACCTCTATACCTATGATGCCAGCGTTAAGGCGGATAACCCTATTAATATTAAATTTGTTGGCAATAATGCGGACAGCGGCAATGTCAACGTAACCTCCATTAATAATATTGAACTAACCGGCACTGTGGGCAATACGGCACTTTACGAGGCTATTACTAATGATGTGGTAACAGGACGGAATGAGAAGGGTACGGTTAATATCACTTCTCAAAGTGGCTCCTTAATCCAAAGCGGCGGTGCGCTTTATGGTGCCAATATTAATCTGTCCGCTGCCAAGGATATGACGGATATTACCGTTATTGCAGGGGATACTGTAAATTTAAGTGCTGTCAACAGCATGAGCAATCAAAATGCCATTGCCCAAAATAGTATTGATGTTACTGTCAAGGGTGCATATTTAGCTAAAGGCAATGTAGTTTTAGGCAATCTTGGCTCCGTGGTTACCAATAATAACGCTAATTCCGTGCCTGTGAACGCAAGTGGAGTCAAGACCACGGGTGTGACCGGTTTGGTAGAAATTACTACCTCTGGTTCTGAAGGAAATATTTCCCAAAAGGCTGGCAGCCTGATTGTTGCCGACCGCATTGATTTAAACACCACCAATGGTGCTATTTATGGCCAAAGGACTGAGGATGCAAATCACAATGTAACCTACTCCGCCCTGCAGCTTTATGCTGGTCAACAGCCTTTAGGCTTGGATACCATGGATGCATCCGTCAATGCCTCTGCTAAGGGCGATATCAATCTAGCGCAGGTGGATGGCAATTTGCGCGTGGGTAGAATTT
>CAMFET010000220.1 GCA_945949475.1 uncultured Phascolarctobacterium sp. | reverse complement strand
AGCAAAGGACTGAAAATCCTTGTGTCCACAGTTCGATTCTGTGCTGAGGCACCATTCAAAATTAGCACCTGCAATTTGCGGGTGTTTTTTTGTAGGTAAACTGCTTATGTCTAAGGTGTTGAGGAAGGAGCAGCGCACATGTTTGATAAGACTTTCCAAGATTTTTTCCATGAGGTAAATGGCCCTATTTGGATTTTGATTGGTTTAATCGCCCTGCGTGGCATTTACAAATCCATGAAGAACAAGGATTACGCTCATGCTGCGGCTTTTGTGCCCGTGCTAGCAGTTACTATTTATATGATGTGCTTTGCGTAAAGAAAAACAGATTAATAGCAATGAAGAAAAAGCAATTATACGCTAGGTTGGTAAGCTTAGCATATAATTGCTTTTTTGTGTTTACTGGTATTTTTTAATTGCTGCTGCAATGAGCTTTGCCGTGTTAGCCAGCTCTGCTTCCGTGTGGCTGCTCATGAGGGCTACGCGCAAGCGTGCGGTGCCCTTGGCTACGGTAGGATAGCGAATAGCAGGCACAAGAATGCCTTGGTCAAGCAGCTCTTCCGCAACCTTGAGGGCGGTAGCTTCATCACCAATAATGATGGGGATGATGGCGGTGGGTGACTGGGCCTTTACGCCTTCCTGTTGCAGGCAGTTGATAAAGTACTTTGTGTTGTGCTGCAGTGCCTGAGCACGCTGGGGCTCGCTCTCTAAAATATGGAGCGCAGCTAAGGCTGCCCCTAAGGTAGCAGGAGTTTGCGAGGTAGCGAAGATAAAGCTACGGGCTTTATTCTTTAGATATTCGATAATTACCTTGCTGCTGCAGGCAAAGCCGCCCTCAGCGCCTAAGGATTTGCTCAATGTGCCCATGATGATATCGGGAGCGCAGGTGTTGCCAAAATGCTCCACTGCACCCTTGCCGGTAGCACCGATAACACCGGTGGCGTGGGCCTCGTCAATCATGGTCAGTAGGTGATGCTTTTTGCCTAAGGCTACTAGCTTGGGCAAATCTACTATATCGCCGTCCATACTAAAGACAGCATCGCTAACGATGAGTCCCTTGCGGTAAGGAGTAGCAATAATTTTTGCCTCTAAATCCTGCATATCATTGTGCTTGTAAACAACGATTTTAGCCTTGGAAAGGCGTGCACCATCAATAATGCTGGCATGATTGTATTCGTCACTAAAGATAACGCTTTCGCCATCACACAAGGCGGAAATAATACCCACATTGGCCATGTAGCCAGTGTTAAAGAGCAGCGCAGCCTCCGTTCCCTTAAAGCGAGCTAGGTCGGCTTCCAGCTCCTCGTGGAGCAAGGTATTACCCGTAGTTAAACGACTGCCTCCGCTGCCAGCTCCCCAGTGCAAGGCAGCATCCGCTGCAGCCTGCTTCACTCTGGGCTCGTTGGCTAAATCAAGATAGCTATTGGAGGCTAGCATTAAGGTTTGCTTGCCGTTGATATTTACATATTTACTTTGGGCGCTTTCCATGGTGCGCATGGAGCGGTAGAGATTATTTTCCTTGAGGCGCTCTAGCTCCTCGGCGAAAATTTGTTGGGGATCATCCAGCACAGGACGCTCTTGGGGCAGGGCACGCACTAAAACCTTTTGCTTTTCTAAATAAGCAATGGTATCCGCCGGGTCGGCCTTGCGGCTATCGAAAATAAAGATTCGGCCGCCGTGGGGGTCACCCATGGCCTTCATAGGATTTAGGCGTACATAGCCATGCTTTAGCGAAGAAATATAGCCTACCAAATAATCAGGGTCATCGGATAAGCAGAGCTCGGAAATAATACCGGGAGCGTGCACAACCTTAGTAGCCAAAACAATGGCTTCGTTAAAATGATTTTTAATGCTATTGACAGAGCTGGTGCCGTCGGCATCCATATAGGTGACACGAATGCCGCGTTCTTGGTCAGGCTCGATGCGTTTGCCAGTAGCTACATCGTAAAGTACTGCGCCGCGCATGGGATGCACATGGCGTAAAAGGTCGATGAGCTCGTCAGCCTTGTCGGCCAAGCCCAGCTCACCCAATACCTCTCGCATAATTGCGTAGGTACCCTCGATGGTTTTAGCAGGACGGTTAACAACAGGGATGGCATCAAGGTACTGCAGCTCCTCGGGATGAACCTCTTCCATTTTGATATTGATGAAATCTGCACGACCTAGGCCATGGTGCAGTGCTCTTTCGCTGAGAGCACCAATGGTTGCAGTGATTAATTCCTGAGGGACAATGCGTTCGGCGCCACTAACGTGCTTACCTTGCTTAGAGGCACGCATTTTAATGCTATATTTAGGCATGATAGATTTTCCTTTCTTAGCTTTGCTTTGATAAAATCACTCTATGCAGCAGCTTTTGCGCAGGCTTATACATCAGTCCGGCACCAACTGCTGTGAACACCATACCGGGAGCAGCTGCTGCGGTGAGGGCGATCCAGCTAACACCGGTGATTTGCCACATCACGATACGGGCAAAGAGGGTGCCCAAGGGGCCACTGATAATGACGGTTAAAAGATTGGTGCCGCCTAAGGCCATAACAGCGCCGGTCACAACGCGGAAGGACATTTGAATGATGACGCTGAAAATGGTGTGAATGCCCAGCATCATGCCTAGGGCGCTGGCCAAAACACCGGCTAGAATATAGCGTTTAAAGCCGAATAAGGCGCAAATTAAAACGGCGATGGGAGCGGAAAGCTGGAATTCGCCACCTGCTACAGGAGAGGGAATCTTCA
>CAMFET010000219.1 GCA_945949475.1 uncultured Phascolarctobacterium sp. | reverse complement strand
AGGTCGACCCACACTCATGTAACAGCCCAACCCCAAAATTTGGACCAATGCCTTAATATTAAGGGTTACAGCATATAAATCGCAGTGGTATCAATTTGTTGATTATTAATAATCAGTCATTTATTCTTTGAAAACAGATGGGAGATAGCAAAAATAAATACAAAAGTAAGGAATGCCACATGAATAATAACTGCCATTTGATATTCTCGTGATCTCGTTATTGCATCATAACATAAGAACACGTAACAGAATAGTGTTATTAAGAATAATAAAATTTGGCCAGTCATTCTCAACCCTCCCTCCGTTATAGAATACTTTATTTTTGTTTAGTTTGCAAGTGTAATTCGATTGTTTATTCCTTACGTAGAAGTGGGAGCTTCTTATAGTTTACTTAATATTACAAAGAAGTGATAAAATGAAATCCAACTCAATAATTCTAAAGATATCATGCATTGCGCTGTGCTTAATGGCGCTTATCCTTGCTCCGATTAACTGTGCCCATGCTTCCAAGGAGGAGCTATTGGACCTAGAAGAGGAAAAGTCCGATATCGAGGACAGGATAGAGGAGCGCCGTGCCAGTGGCAAGAGTTATGACGACTTGGAAGAGCGTCGTAATGATGTGCAGGATGAGATTGATAATGTGCAGGATGCAGGATGACGGGAAAGTCAGGCAGAGTGTAAGATGGTCTAGTTTACGCGTGGCTTTGAACAAACTCATGTTTTCTGTTACGTTTCACAAGGTATAAAAATATACTATATTTGTAGCTGTAGAGTGCATAAAATGGCAATACCCTTGCGTTAAAAAATGATTATATAAGAAAAAACTAAATGTTTGGGGGTGTATTGGGTGGCTGACATGAAACAGATACATAAATTTGCTGTTGAATGGCGTGAGAAGTTTCGAGATCCTAATATTGGTTATGTAGAATTAGGTGATGATTATATGGCTGAGGATTGTGCTTCCCTTGGTTTTAGGATGGACTGTGGGCATGCTTTTTCTGAGAAGTATGGAGAGGCTTCAAACAAGCATGAGGCTTTAGCCAGAATTATTGATGAGGTCACAGATATCCCCTTGCTTGGTTCAGCTATTTATTCACAATGGCGTTATTTTAACCATTGGGCATACAGTGGCGCAGAAATTTTGCAGCCAGAAAATAGAGCATGGTTCATTCTGGCATTAGACAGAATGGAGTTTCTATCAAGGAGGAATATAGTTCAATCTCAGTTATGAGGAAAAATGTGGGAATTGGCAATTGTAGTGTCGCTTTTTTGGGGCAGTATTAAATGAGCCTACGCACCCAAGAAGGAGCTGCTGGCCCTGGAAGAGGAAAAGTCCGATATAGAGGACAGGATAGAAGATCGCCGGTCCCGTGGCCAGAGCTATGACGATTTAGAAGAGCGTCGCAAAGATGTGCAGGATGAGATTGATAATGTCAGGGAGGAAGGGTGACGAAAATGGCTGAACAAGTTACTGTTCCTGAGGAGAAGCTGCTTTTAGACAAGATGGTAAGCTTTTTTCAAGAAAATTCCGAGAAGCTGCAGGTGTTAACGGTAAATGCTGAACGACCTAAAAAGCTTTTGCTCAAGAATGTGGAGCAGTTTATGATATGGATCGTCATGGGGGACGAGACCGTTTCAGAGGCTGACTGAGCATATTTTAGTGTGATTTTGGACAAGAGTGTTACGGCAGAATATGTGAATGCTTTTACGGCTTTTTTGCGGGAGAAGCGGCTCAATTTCGGCAATGAGCTTGCAATTTTGGAGCCGGTTATAGCTTCTGATGCGCTGATGATTGATAAAGTCTTGGATGGCAGCTGTTTGGCAATTACTACAGGCGTGTATTCTGCTTTGGCCATGATAGGCACGCATTTAGCTTATCTGAATCCGGAAAGCATAAGTGGCAGAGAGCTCAGATTGGCTCTGTTTATGGGAGTGTATTTGGCTCGCATCAAGCTGGAGTACGGCAATCAGGGAGCATTGAAGGATTTTGCTATGCGGGAACTGGAAAGGATTTATGCCCAGTCTTTTGCTGGTGTTGTGAGTGGTGGGGGTGATAGTGCTGCAAACACCTGTTTTGAGTAACGTTTCGTTACAGGAGTCTAAATCGCACCGATTGTGCAGTGACAGTGGAAAAATATTGGCGAAGAATGTGCTCTAATGTGGGTGAAATCTAAGCTCTCGGTGCGGAGAAGAATAGTATTTTTGAAAATCAGATGTTGACAACGCCGAACGGCTTATTTTAGGAAGTGTGCACTTAGGAGGACCCATGAAGATTGTTGACGCAGCATCATTAGGAAAAGCAATCTGTGCTAGACGCAAAGAGTTAAAATATACCTAAAGGTTTTTGGCCGAAGTAACTGGATTAAGCATTAGCTTTATTTCGGATTTGGAGCGTGGAAAAGCGACTACTGAAATTGGTAAGACTATTTTTTGGATTAACACGCTAGGACTTGATATATTGGTTGAAAGAAGAGGCTAGGTCTATGATTAATCTATCTATGGAAATAGAAATAAATGGGATAAGCGTTCCTGTTGGTAAAATTGCAGGAACGGATTATACAAATGCCCAATTTTATTATTTAGATGATTATTGCAATGCTAGGGAAAGTATGCCTATTTATATAAGCTTTAGTGAGGCTGTATGGGGAAGACGAGTAATAATAGTTTAATGTTTTTATTGCCTACTCAAACTTCGCAGGTGCTGAGCACCCGTAAAGCCTTGTGAAATCTATGTTTG
>CAMFET010000218.1 GCA_945949475.1 uncultured Phascolarctobacterium sp. | reverse complement strand
GCAGCATTCAAGCGCACGCCCTTTTCCAAGGGAGCAACACCAAAGGTGGACATAGCAAGAGATTTGCCACGGTTAACATAATAAACCTTGTCACCAGGCTTATACTGCTTGCTTAAATCCAAGGGCTCATAGCCTGCTGCTTGGAGCAGCTCTACAGCCTTGGCAGCAAATTCACGCTCAGTTTTACCCTCATTCAAAAAATCCTTATAGCCTTCGCAATAGGCAAAAGCCTCAGTCTTGGCAGCAGGCTCTGCCTTGCCAATGTGAGGAAATTCCCAGGTCAGGCTTTTTTGCAATTCTTTTGCAGTAGTCATAATGTTATTACCTCTTTCTATTTTTCAATATAAGCTTTATATTTTTCTCTTTTTAGCTTTTGACATAGAAAGCCTAAAACTGATACTTTCCATTTCATGGCTTTCGATTAGAATCCAATATAATGCTGTTTTATCCTATTATCATTCTACACAAAGCCAAAAATTCCTCTCTATATATGCAAGTATACAATCTAACAAAAATCTGCAAAAACTGATATCCTTACAGCGCTAACTGAATGTTATGACGCCACAAGAATGCCACGAGTAAGAAAAGCAATCTTGGTAATAGGCAATGATATTAGCTCTGTACGGTCAGAAGTAGATTTTCCAACTATATATTCATTGTATTTTTTTTTGGGGTTTGATATAATAACATATACTCCAAAAAAGGAGTGTGTTTTAGGGTTTGTAATTATGAGGAAGGAAGGTTTATCTTTACATGGAAAATAAGGATGTGAAACAAACTGCCCAAGAGGCAATGGACGCTCAGCGTCAACAGGGAAGCAACAAGCAATTGTATTTTTGGATTGCTGCATTGATTATTGGCGGCATTTTAGGTATGCTGGGCAATGGCACTATTAACGAGATGTGTGACTTTGTTGCCACCATCTTTACCCGTTTATTCCAGTTTATTGCTGTACCTACTATTGCTTTAGCCGTTATTACCACACTGGCAAGCTTAGGTGCAGAAAAGAACACTGGCAAGATTTTTGTACGCACCATTACCTATACTTTACTGACCACCTTTGCCGCTTCCTTTGTGGCATTGGCTCTGTATATTATTATTGCTCCCGGCAACCTGCCCAGCGATTTGATTGGTGCGGCTGCAGGTGCAACCAAGAAATATGCTAGCCTGTCTTATTATAACCATTTCTTAAATGTTGTACCTAACAATATGGTTAGACCATTCTTAGAAGGTAACGTGCTGTCCGTGCTTTCTATTGCCGGTGCAGTGGGTATGGGTATTGCCTGCGCTCCTAAGAACGAAAACCGCGAAGTAGTGTTAAAGTTCGTCTATGGCCTGCAAGAAGTTCTCTTTACCATGATCCGTGGTCTTATGAAGGTTCTGCCCATTGGTATCGTTGCCTTTGCAGCTCAGCTGTCTGCTCAAATTGAGGCTGGCGTAATTGTGGGTGCATTGGGTAAATATATGGCTGTCGTTATGGGCGGCAACTTTATCCAAATGTTCATCGTTCTCCCCTTGTTCTTGCTAGCAAGAGGCTTGAATCCTATTGATGTTTTCCGCAAAATGTCCCCGGCTCTGGCGGTTGCTCTCTTCACCAAGAGCTCTGCTGCAACCTTGCCTGTAACCCTGGCTTCAGCAGAAATGAATCTGAAGGCGCGCAAGGAGGTTACTCGCTTTGTACTGCCTATTTGTACTACCATCAACATGAACGGCTGCGCAGCCTTCATTTTGGTTACTTCTCTCTTTGTCCTGCAAAATGGTGGTGTAGAGCTGACCATGGGCACTATGCTGACCTGGGTATGCATTTCTGTTTTCGCCGCTGTGGGTAATGCTGGCGTGCCTATGGGCTGCTATTTCCTGACCCTGTCCCTGGTATCCTCCATGGGTGCTCCTGTGGGCGTTATGGGCATTATCCTGCCGATTTACGCAGTCATCGATATGATTGAAACTGCAGAAAATGTTTGGTCCGACTCCACCGTTTGCGCTATGACTAACAATGATTTAAAGGATGACCTGGCTTAAAAAAGTGATGGCTTTTTAACAAGGCGTTATTTCCAATGACAACAAAAACAGCAATTCTCGCTATGAGAGTTGCTGTTTTTTATTTCTTTGACCACACCTCACAATGTGTCAGAGTACTGTATAACAGAAAAGAGCCTACCCAGGAACAGGGCAGGCTCTTGTGCTTTTTTGCCGATTAAATTAACTATTGAATAATCTTAGTGATGGAACAGGCGCAGACCGGTAAAGGCCATAGCGATGCCATATTTGTCGCAGGTTTCGATAACATTGTCATCGCGAATAGAACCGCCTGCTTGAGCAATATATTGCACGCCGCTGCGATGAGCACGTTCGATATTGTCACCAAAGGGGAAGAAAGCGTCGCTACCCAATGCTACATCCTTCAGCTCGGCCAGCCAAGCCTTCTTTTCAGCACGAGTCAGCGGCTCTGGCTTTTCGGTGAAGAAGTTTTCCCAAATGCCATCGGCCAAAACGTCCTCATAGTCATCAGAAATATATACGTCGATGGTGTTGTCGCGGTCGGGACGACGAATGCTGTCCTTAAAGGGCAGTGCCAACACCTTCGGGTTTTGGCGCAGCCACCAAATGTCAGCCTTGTTGCCAGCCAAACGAGTGCAATGTACGCGGGATTGTTGGCCAGCGCCAATGCCGATGGCTTGGCCATCCTTTACATAGCAAACGGAGTTAGATTGAGTATATTTCAGCACGATAAGAGAAATCAGCAAATCGCGTGCAGCGGACTCAGG
>CAMFET010000217.1 GCA_945949475.1 uncultured Phascolarctobacterium sp. | reverse complement strand
CCGCTTTGCTTCAGCATAGCATCAACCAAAGTGGTCTTGCCATGGTCAACGTGGGCAATAATGGCTATATTACGAATATCGTTTCTAATCATGGTCCTATTCTCTCCTCACTTCAATCTTACCAAATCAATATAAACAAGAAAAAGGATGCTTGTCAAGTGCATCCTTTTATGATCTCACTGGAATATTATATGCTTTTAATGGTTCACTGTCAATAAACTTTGTGTCATTCTTTACAAAAAAATTACTTGCACCAAAGCTATATCCCAAAATATTTACGCCAGCTGGCCCTGCCATTCGCTTGGCAGTTGCCACAATTATGGCAGCGCAGGGGTGCCTCTTCGCCAAAGTATTGTAAAAGCTCTTTCCTTAGGCAGCCGCTAGTGTTACAGTAGTGAATCATCTTATCCAAAAGCTGCATTTCGTGCTCCTTCCAAGCCAAATCTGGCTGGTCGTGGCCAATAAGATAGGTATTCACGGCAATATCCTGCTTATTATACAGCAGCAAGCACTCCGAGGGCAGGCCATCGCGTCCGGCACGACCTGCCTCCTGGTAATAGCTTTCCATATCCTTGGGCATATTATAATGCAGCACAAAACGCACATCTGCCTTATCAATACCCATGCCAAAGGCATTCGTAGCCACGATTAAGGGCACGCTACCACTGACGAACAGGTTTTGGTTAGTACGCCTTTCCTCAGCCGTAAGCCCCGCATGATAGCGCAGCGCGCTATAGCCCTGGCGCACTAATAGCTGTGTCACCTGCTCCACCCTTTGCCGAGTAGCGCAGTAAATGACGCCACATTGGTGCTGATGCTTCTGTAAAAACTCCAGCAGCGAGCGGTCCTTATCCTGAGTTCGCTCCACAGCAAAATGCAGGTTGGGCCGATCAAAGCCCGAGACCACAATTTTCGCGCCGCTCATCTCTAAGCGTTGGCAAATATCCTGCCGCACCTGTGGCGTCGCCGTGGCCGTAAAGGCCGCGATGAGCGGCTTGGGGCTTAGCTGCGCCATGAACTGCGGAATATTGTAATAATCCTTGCGAAAACTGTGTCCCCACTGCGACACGCAGTGAGCCTCGTCCACCGCCACCATAGTAATATAGGCAGCTTGGGCAAAGCGCACAAACTGAGGATTTACAAGTCGCTCCGGCGCTACATAGAGAAATTTGCACTGCTTATTGAGCGCAGCGTGCAGCACCCTGCCATACTCGCTGCTAGTCATGCTGCTATCTAAGTAGGCCGCCGGAATCCCGCGTGCCGTCAACGCCTCCGCTTGGTCCTTCATTAAGGAAATCAAGGGTGATACTACTAGCGTCACACCCTTCAGCAATAATGAAGGCAGCTGAAAGCAAATGCTCTTGCCTGCGCCCGTGGGCAGCACGGCCAAGACCGGCTGTCCCTGCAAGATTTTACTTATAATTTCCTCTTGGCCCGGGCGAAAAGCTGGATATCCATAATAATGCTTCAAGGCTCGGTGCAAAAAGTCACTATCGATTTTAGGCATGACTAGGCCTCACGACAGACGCCACAGCGCTTACAATTGTCAAAGCACATGGGCGTAAATTTGCCCTGCTCGCTCTTGGCCAGCTCCTGGCGCAAATAGTCCATGGTTACGCCCATATCTAAATGCTGCCAGGGCAAGGGAGCAGCAAAGTCCAGCTCCTGCTCTGCCATTTCCTCCGCATCCAAGCCATGCTGCTTGAGCACGGACTTGAGATTTTGTCCAGACTCATGAGCTTCTAAAAGCAGCTCGCCTAAGCGTCTATCACCACGCGCCAGCACGGACTGAATCACTGTTTCCTTAAGTGACTCGGTGATGAGCTTCACATGCTTCGCCTTTTTGAGGCCATCATTGAGCAGCTTAAAGCGCTTTTTAAGAGTACGCACATTGCACAAGGGTGCCCATTGGTAAGGAGTCCAGGGCTTGGGCACGAAGCCGTTTACGCTAATAATCAGCTCACCCTTGGAGCCCACAGCATCCATCTGCGCACGCATGCGCAGAATCATTTGCACAGTTTCCTCAATATCCGCATCCTCTTCCCCCGGCAGGCCAATCATATAGTACAGCTTAATATGCCGCATGCCTACTTCGGCCGCAATATTAATCGCATCGCGCACATGCTCCTCGGTGATACCCTTGTTTATCGCTGCTCGCATCCGCTCGCTGCCAGCCTCGGGCGCAATGGTCATGGTCCGCTGCCCACTGTTGTATAATGCTTGGGCGATTTGCTGCGTCAGCATATCTGCACGCATGCTGGCCACGCTAAACTGAATCTTATGCTCTGCTAGATAAGCCGTAAGCTCAGCCATTTGCGGATGGTCGCTGACAGCAGCCCCCATCAGGCCCACCTTCTTGGTACGGGCAGGACGACGCTCGATATCGGCAATAATCTGCTCTAGTTGGCGCGGGCGCGGCTTTCTAAAGCAATAGCCCGCCATGCAAAAGCGGCAGTGACGCCCGCAGCCACGGGCAACCTCTACGATATACATATCCTCAAATTCGGTGCCGCTGCTCATTACCGCCGTAGTGTGAGGATATTTATCAATATCTCGCACCCACTGACGCTTGATGGTGGTCGGAGCATCGCAGCCAGCCTTCACGTTTAAAGCTACATACTTACCCTCTTCATCATATTCTGCCTCATAAAAGCTAGGCACATACACGCCCGGCAGCTGTGCAAGCTGCTCAAGGCGTTCAGCCTTGCTACTAGCGCCGTAGACAACGTCCAAGATGCACTGCACTGTGTCCTCGCCCTCGCCGATGACGAAGGCATCGGC
>CAMFET010000216.1 GCA_945949475.1 uncultured Phascolarctobacterium sp. | reverse complement strand
TTAGAGGATTATGGCGACATTCGCATTGCCGATGAGGTAATTTCTATTGTGGCTAGCCTAGCGGCGCAGGAGGTTCCGGGTGTGCTGGGCATGAGCGGCGGCCTTACAGATGGTATCAATCGCTTTTTGGGTAAGGAAAACGCCTCCAAGGGCGTGCGTTTGAAATTTGAGGGTAAAACTGTTAATGCCAATGTTTACATCAACGTAGAATATGGCTCCTGCATTCCCGAGATTGCCCTCGAGGTACAGGAGAAGGTGAAGGAAGCCATTGAAGCCATGACTGGCTACGAGGTGCAGTTTGTGGATGTTAATGTGGAGGGCGTGGCCAAACGCCAAGCCACCGAGCTGGAAAAGGAGGCTACCTCGGACGAGGCCATGGCTGAGATTTTACGCGCTCAGGCTCAGCGGGCCGAAGCTACCGAGGTTAACTCCTTTGAGCAGCAGCTGGCTGGACTGCGTAATCAGCAGGAGGAGTCCTTTGATACAAATGTGAAGGCAATTAAGAAAAAGCATGAGCTGGCTGCTGAAAAGGCTCAGGGGCAGAGCTCCTTTGAGCTGCCACCCGAGGAAGAAATGGATGCTAGGCAGAAGCGCTTTTTTGAGGAGGATTAGTTATGAGTATAGCTGATAGAATTATTCTAACCCTGTATACCTTTTTGATGGCTGTGGTTTCCGTATTGGCTGTATTGTGCAGCTTGGGCGTTTTTTCGCACGAGCTCTTGGTAAATATCGTCAATCATATACCCGGCAACTGGATTTATGCTGTTAGCGGTGTCATCCTACTCTTGGTGAGTCTGCGACTTTTGATAACCGGCCTAGGTCTTACGGGCATGAGCTCCTTAAAGCTGAGCGAGACGGAAAAGGGCAAGGTGCTGGTTGGCAAGGGTGCCTTGGAGGATTATATTGCAGTGCTGGCTCAGGAAATCTACGGCATTCATAATGTGAAGGTTATTGTCAAGCTTGAGGACGAGGGCATCATTGTGCGTATCAACGCTTCTATCGAGCCGGGCATCAATATTCCGGAAAGCTCCGACGAAATTCGCACCAATGTTAAGGAAAGCATCAAAAAGGTTACCGGCATTGATGTGAAGGAAATGGAGCTCTTCATTAAACAAATCAAGGCTAAGGAAGAATAGGGGGCGTAGTTATGTTAAACGATATTTTAAACGATATCTGGAATAATTACCGTGGCCGCCTTTTCTGTTCCATTTTTGGCCTGTTTATAGGTGTCATGGTCTTGTGGCTGGGTTTTTTCCAGGCGTTGTTTTTGTTGATTTGTATTGGTTTGGGCTTCTTTATTGGCTATAAGCTGGATATGAAGGAGGACCTGATGGAATGGCTGGATAGGCTGCTGCCGCCCGGCTATCATAGATAATTATTAGGGAGTGTGACAAGATGAGTGAAAAAATGATTAGAAGAATTGCTCGCGAGGTGGCTCTGCAGGGTTTATTCCAAATAGATTTCAATAGCTGCGAGGCAAAAGCTGCTGTGGAAGCAGCCCTAGCTGAGCATGAGGAAGAGAATGCGCCCAAGGCCAGCGCCTATGCCTTGGCTTTGGTAGAGGGTGTTATGGCCAATAAGGAAGCCATTGATGCGCGCTTAAGCGAGTATGCCATTGATTGGACGGTGGAGCGCATGCCGGCTACGGACCGCAATATTTTACGCGTGGCTGTTTATGAAATGCTCTTTGCAGAGCAACCGGTGGCAGCTGGCGTAGCTATTAACGAGGCTGTGGAGGTTGCTAAGGCTTATGGCACTGAAGAAGCTCCGCGCTTTGTAAATGGTGTATTGGGTAAGCTGGCGAAAGCATGAAGCGCATTTATTTAGGCATTGATACTAGCTGTTACACGACCTCGGTAGCGCTAATGGACGAAGCGGGGCAGCTGCTTGGTGAAGCACGCCAGATTTTGAGCGTTAAGCCAGGGCGCTGTGGCTTGCAGCAGTCAGAGATGGTGTTTCAGCATACACGCAATCTGCCGCGCTTGATGGAAGAGGCTGTGGGGCAGGTTTTGGGATCAGTTAAGACTGGAGATGGGAGCACAGCGAATGGCGTGGCAGTTGAAGAAGATGGTACTGCCAATGCTAGTGGCTTAGCAGGGCTTGCATCAGCAGGGTATGAGCTAGCGGCAATAGGCGTTAGTGGCTACCCAAGGCCCTTAGAAAACTCCTACATGCCGGCCTTTTTAGCAGGGCTGAGTGTGGCTCGCAGCTTAGCTGCCGTAACAGGGGCAAGGTTAGAGATTATAAGTCATCAGGAGAACCATTTGGAGGCTGGCCTGTGGTCGGCTGGTGGTCCTGCTGTGGATAGATTTTTGCTCTTGCACGCCAGTGGTGGCACCACGGATGTGCTCTTGGCAGAGCTGCAGCCCATGGGACGTTATCGTATCACGGAGGTGGGCGGTAGCCTGGATTTGCATGCAGGCCAGTTTGTGGATCGCATCGGTGTGGCCTTGGGGCTACAGTTTCCGACAGGTCCGGCGCTGGAGGCGCTGGCCAAGCAAGCATTGGAGTGCAGCGCATTAGTTGATGCCGAAGCAAGTGCTGTGGCTAGCGAAGCTGTAAGTGAGCCAAGCATCGCAAGTGGTAGCGAGGCTGGTGTAGTGCCCATGGTGGAGCTGCCTGTGTCTGTGCGCAAGCTGCAGGTGAGTTTATCGGGGCCGTGCACAGCTGCGCTGCGTAAGCTGGAGGCGGGTGCGGAGCCCGCGGCGTTAGCGCTGGGCGTGGAGCACGCGCTGGCGGAGACGTTTGCGCGCGTTTTGCGCAATGGTGCACAGGAGTACCGCGTGCGCGAT
>CAMFET010000215.1 GCA_945949475.1 uncultured Phascolarctobacterium sp. | reverse complement strand
TGGAAATATTCCGCCGCAAAGCCCCGGGTAATATCCATAAGCTCCTCAGTTTCCACGCCCTCAACACACACAGCCGTGTTTAATTTGTGGGCGCAGTCAATCATTATATTGACGAGAATCTTATCCCTGGTGCGGTCCAGCATGCCACGAATGAAGTTTTGGTCAATTTTGATGGCATCAAACTCCACATTACGCAGCAGCATTAAAGAAGAATAACCACTACCAAAATCATCGGCAGCAATGCGAATGCCGTGGGAATTGAAGAATTTGACGATGTATTGCAAGCGATTGATATCCAAGGTGCGGCAATGCTCGGTGAATTCCAGCACTAAATTTTGAGGCGGGAAGCCAGTTTGCCGCAGCAAAATGAGTACATCGTCCAAAAAGCTTTCGCGCTCCAGCTGCTTATAGGAAATATTAATTGCAACAGCTAAATCAGGATTATTCTTGATTAAGCCCAAGCCGTCATACATGGCTTGGCGCAAAATCCACAAGCCCAAATCATAAAAGCTAATATCCTGCTCCAGCCAAGGAATGAACTCGTTGGGCGGCACCACGCCGTGGGTTAAATCCTTCCAGCGCAAAAGCGCTTCAACGCCGCTCACGCGGCCATCAGCAGTAATTTGCGGCTGATATACTAAATAAAAGCCCTCGCAATTATTCAGGATGCTGCGCTTAACTGCGCCCAAAACCTCTAAACGATGCTTGGCACTGTTTTTATAGTGCTCATCCACGTAAACAAGCTCGCCACTTTTTTCCTGCTTGGACAAATCTATCAAATAATCAAGCTCGGATAGCAGGGTGGAGCTATTATCCTCCTTACCCTCATAATGGAGGGCAGTGGCTGCCATGTAGAGCTTGATTTGCTCCTTCTCAAAATAGAGCTGGTTTTTGAGAATGTGCATTATTTTGTCATATAAATCGCGCACTTCACTGCGGGATGTGCAGCTCATAACAAATGCTATTTTCATACCATTTAAGCGGAACAGCTTTTTATCCTCGCCGGCCAGCTCGCGCAGCTGCTGCGCTAAATCCTTGAGAATTGTGTTGGCATTATCATAGCCATAGGTGTCGTTAATGAGATGGAAGCCCGTAATCCCCAGCACTAAAATATCCACCGGCGTAGCTTCATTTTGTACCTTCTTCATATAGTTTAAGAACTCATAAACATTATAAAGATTAGTTACGGGGTCAACATTTTCAATCACGCCATGATTTTGAATGGTGCCCACAAATAAATCAGGCTCATCACCCTTACCCTTTAAGCGATAGCCGTTACAGGCGCACATCACGTAGTAGCCGTTGGCATCCTTCGCACGGTATTGGCAGGAATGGTACAGAGATTGGCCGTTAAAAACTGCACCAATATCATCCAAATACAGCTGACGGTCATCAGGATGAATGCAGTTAAGCCAAATATTGCCTGCGTCAAACATATACTCACCCGGCAAATTAAAATCCTTCACAATATTGGCGGACCAGCGGGACATATTAGTGCGCATATTACAAACATATAAATAACGATTGCGCATGGTCATGCTTAAAGCTTCAAAAATGCGGCTTTCGAGGCCATAATTAGCATCATAAATATCGTTGGCATGCGAAGCTTTATCCTGCTCCTCGCGCAGCTGCTTTTGATGAATTTTATATTCGTACATGCGCTGGTCGGCATTACTCAGCAAATTATTATAAGCATCAGGGGTAGCTTCGTTGATATGGGTGCAGCCAAAGCTAAAGCCACAGTGATAATCCACTATTTTAGCCATATTTTGCACAAAGCTTTCGCGTGCGTCCTGCAGACGCTGCTCCAAATCATGCTCCGTAGCCCACGGGGAAAGAATTACAAATTCGTCGCCGCCAATGCGAAAAACATGCTCGCCCTCCATGCACACGCCTTCAAGCAAACTGCTCACGCGTTGGATATAGTGATCGCCCTCTTTGTGTCCGGCATGGTCGTTACAGCCCTTAAGCTCATCCATATCAATAAAGGCCACTGTGCAGGGCATGCGCTTTTCCCACAGGTTGTGCACGTGGTTATCAAAGGCCCTGCGATTGCCGATGCCGGTGAGGCTATCGGTGGTAGCACTGGCTTCTAAGCGACGCTGCTGCTCCAGCATGCATGAAGCTAAGTTTTGCAAGCCCCTGCCCAAGCTATGCTGCTCGCGGGGCAAAGCGAACATATCCAGCTTCGCCTTTTGGGGCTCCTCCAGTATATCCTTAATGTATTGGAGAAGCATTAATTCTCCCTGTAAATTTTTGTCTTCCATCCCTAATCACCTACGCTTTGCAAAGCTATCCAAATTACTATCCTTGTGTTAATTTTTTAACGCCCATTAATAGCGTTTTCTCGTTATATATAAAAGATAATTGATTACTGACAACTATTCAATAATATTATAACATAGATTTTCTGTAAAGGCAAAAGAATAAAAATATTCGCTTATTCCCCACCCACAAGCAAAAAAATACCCC
Source organism: uncultured Phascolarctobacterium sp. (assembly GCA_945949475.1). Taxonomy (GTDB): domain Bacteria; phylum Bacillota; class Negativicutes; order Acidaminococcales; family Acidaminococcaceae; genus Phascolarctobacterium_A. Next base: position 322 of record CAMFET010000215.1, on the reverse strand, counting down.
CGGAGAAAACTCCGAGGGCTTGTTTTTTAGTGGAGCTGGTGATAGGAAGCGTATGTACCCCCCTGAGGGGTAAACCCACAACCTAAAAAATAACCCTCAGAGCGAACTCCGAGGGTAATATTCACTGGAGCTGGTGATAGGAATCGAACCCACAACCTACTGATTACAAATCAGTTGCTCTGCCTATTGAGCTACACCAGCATTACTAGATTATTATAAGATATGCTCCACCTTTTGTCAAGAGGCAGCTAAGTCTCCATTTTCGCAAAGCCCACGTTCTCCTCGAATTGCACGAGTGGCAGCATAAACTTTTATTAATTTT
>CAMFET010000214.1 GCA_945949475.1 uncultured Phascolarctobacterium sp. | reverse complement strand
ATATTTAAACGTCCCAACAGTTAACGTGTGCCAGACCACGGCTCGCTTATCGTACGTCACCTATCCCCGTCGAAACCAGTACATCCCCAAGCGAAAAAACGCTATAAGCACTGTTATGCTTCGTCACATTTCGCTTACTCGCTCGACGTACTATTAGTACGCCATCGCTTCATAAGCTTCAATATTCCTCGCCTTCCAGCACTTCTAGCGCTTTTTAATAAAGTTAGCAGTACGGAAGGGCACACAATGCTTTTAGATGCCAGCTGGCAATCAAGAATAAGCTATACGCTTGCTCTTGTAAGATTTTACCATGCTTCGCCTAAAAAAGCAATTGACTTTTCTGTGAAATGTCAAAAAGTCAAACTTGCTTATGATAAAGCAGCCCTTAACGGTTTCTTTCCTTCAAAGCTCTTTCCATTTCGCGCTTGGCATCCTTTTTAGCCAAATCCTGACGCTTATCATAGTTCTTTTTGCCCACTGCCAAAGCCAGCTCAAGCTTTACCAAGCCATGCTTAAAATACATTTTTAAAGGCACCAAGGCATAACCCTTCTCCTTCACCTTGCCGATAAGCTTGTTTATTTCTGCTCGATGCAGCAGCAAGCGGCGATTGCGCAAAGGGTCATGATTAAAAATATTGCCATGATCATAAGGACTAATGTGCAGCTGATACACAAAAACCTCTGCCCTTTTCGTAATTTGGGCATAGCTGTCCTTCATATTTGCCTTGCCGGCGCGCAGGGATTTTACCTCAGTGCCGGTCAGGGCGATGCCTGCTTCAAAGGTTTCAAAAATAGTATAGTCATGGCGCGCTTTGCGATTTTCTGCGATAATTTTGATTCTTTCTTCTGCCATATAACCCCTCCACCACTCCGTGGTCCCCCTCCCCTTGCAAGGGGAGGCTTTTATGTTATTGCTTACCCCAGCGGCTCCCCTTTAAAGGGGAGCTGTCAGCGAGCTTGCGCGCTGACTGAGGGGTTTTATTTTCTCTTTTTGCCCTTGCGAGTGCTCTTGCTCTTTTTAGCGCCGCCACTGCGTCTACCGGGCTGCTTATTTTTCATGCCCTTGCTAGAGCTGCTAGAATTCTTCTTTTTCTTAGTCTCTGCACTCAAGGCTGCTCGCTGACTGCTATAGCCCTTAGCAGGCTTTTGCTTAGCCAGTAGCTGTTGTTTAATATGCTCGCGCACTCCATTGTTCTCACCAGCCATGATAAAGTCAATAGACACATCGCTGATATTCACCTGCAGCACCTCGATACGCACCTTATCGCCTAAGCGATATTGGTGACCGGTATGAGTGCCCACAAGAGCATAGCGCTCCTCATAAAATTCATAATAATCGTCCATTAGGCTGGAAATATGCACCAAGCCTTCCACGCCATTTTCCAGCTCCACGAACATGCCAAAGGCTGTCACGCCGCTAATAACGCCATCATATTCCTCGCCAATATGGTCAGCCATATATTCGCATTTTTTCAGCTCCACCGTAGCGCGCTCCGCATCGGCCGCGGCACGCTCGCGAATAGAGGAATGGTCCGCTATGATTTCCAGCTTATCGCTCAAGGGCTCTACCTCTGATGCCTTCAGCTTAGGCGCTTGCAGCCACTGGCGTAGCAAACGATGTACGATTAAATCTGGATAGCGCCGAATAGGCGAGGTGAAATGGGTATAATACTTGGCTGCTAGGCCAAAGTGACCCACGTTTTCTGTTTGGTACACAGCCTGCTTCATCGAGCGCAGTGCTACCGTAGTTATCAAACGCTCCTCAGGACGCCCTGCTACCGCACGCACTGCCTGTTGGATTTCCTTGGGCTGCGTCTCCTCGCTCACCTTAAACTTGACATTGAAATTGGCCAGCAGCTTAGCCAAATCCTGCATTTTTTCCTCTGCCGGAATTTCGTGTACACGATAGATGAAGGGCCAATGCTGGTTGAACATATGCTGAGCAACGGTTTCGTTGGCGGCCAGCATAAACTCCTCAATGATGGATTCTGCATTACCATGAATGCGCTGCACAATTTCAATGGGATGCAGCTTCTCATCCAAAATAACCTTTTGCTCCGGCAAATCAAAATCTACCGCACCACGACGCGCACGTTTATCGTGCAAAATCTGGCGCAGCTCGTCCATCTTGCCCACCATGGGCACAATATCGGCATATTTAGTGCAAAGCTCCTTATCCCCTGCCAGCATGGCCCGCACAATATTATAGCTCAAGCGGTGGCGCACATTGATAACAGCAGGAAAAATTTCGTAGTTGAGCACCGTGCCCTGCCTATCGATATGCATCTCACAGGCCATGGCTAATCGGTCCTCGCCAGCATTCAGGCTGCAAATGCCATTGGACAAGCGCTCCGGCAGCATGGGCAGCACCCGATCCACTAAATAGACACTGGTGCCGCGCTCCCGCGCTTCCTTATCTAAAATGCTATCCTCGGTTACATAATAGCTTACATCGGCAATATAAACGCCCAAAAGATATTCATGCGCACTAATTTGCTGCACATAAACAGCATCGTCCAAATCCTTGGCATCCTCGCCATCCACAGTGACCACAGTGCGCTCACGCAAATCACGACGGTCTGCCAGCTCTGTTTTTTTTATGGACTTGGGCACCTTGCGAGAGGCAGCTAAAACCTCCTCTGGAAACTCCAACGGCAAATCATTCTGCTTGATAATGGACAAAATCTCCAGTCCCACATCACCGATATTGCCTAAAATCTCGGTCACTCTGCCCTCCGCCTTGCGATGCTCCTGAGGCCATTCCGTGATTTCTACAACCACCTTTTGCCCGTCCTTAGCATTATTAAA
>CAMFET010000213.1 GCA_945949475.1 uncultured Phascolarctobacterium sp. | reverse complement strand
TCAAATTTAACAATTTTACTTATGTTTAATCATTTGCCCTTGGCAGGCGGGCACATCGGTTTACACCATCGGCAAGCAAGCTCCTTTCGATAGCGCAGCTCATGCATTGACTTAAAGTGTACTCCATATGCTATAATAAAATAAGCACAGAATATCATACTCGGAGGTAAGTTAATATGCATATGGCCGATGCTCTGGTGAGCCCTTCCGTTGCACTCAGCATGTACGCTGCCAGCACCGTGGTGGCTGCTTATTCGATAAAAAAAGTACGCGAGGAAAACAATCCTCGCAAAATCCCCCTAATGGGCATTATGGGTGCCTTTGTTTTTGCTGCCCAAATGCTCAATTTTGCCATCCCCGGCACCGGCTCCAGCGGTCACCTGTGTGGCAGCATGCTGCTGGCAGCGTTGCTTGGCCCTGAGGCCGCTTTTTTAACCATGATTGGCATTCTAGCCATGCAGTGCCTACTCTTTGCCGATGGCGGTCTGTTGGCCTTGGGCGCAAATATTTGGAACATGGCCTTTTATGGCTGCTTTGTGGGCGGCCTTTTAATTTGGCAGCCATTGATGCGCAGCGGCTTAAGCAAGGGCAAAATCATCGCTGCTGCCCTGCTGGGCTCCGTGCTCACGCTGCAGCTGGGCGCTTTTAGCGTGGTTTTAGAAACCACTGCCTCCGGCATTACGGAGCTGCCCTTTAGCGCCTTTGCCTTAACCATGCAGGGCATTCATTTAGCCATTGGCGCAGTGGAGGGAGCTATCATAGCCTCCGTACTGCTCTTTATTTATCAAGCGCGGCCGCAGCTTTTGCACAGTGCTGATAGCGCAGCTGGCGAAGGTGCAGGTCGCTACAGCTTTGCCCAAACACTAGCAGTGCTGGCTGGTGCTACCATCGTGGCTGCTGGCGGTTTATCCCTCGCCGCTTCCGAAAAGCCCGATGGCTTAGAGTGGTCCCTCGAAAAAATTGCCGGTACGGCCGAGCTTGAGGGCAGCGGCCTGTGGCACGAGCTGGCTGCCAAAATCCAAGCAGCCACGGCGCTTCTCCCCGACTACGCCTTTGTCGGCAGCGAATCCGCTTGGGGAACGGTCTTCTCCGGACTTTTGGGCAGCGCACTGGTGCTGCTGTTAGGGCTGGGCTGCTGCTATGCCTTCAAATTCTTTAAAAATAATCAAGTAATCAAGCATGAGTAAAATCACCGGCACTATTAGCGAAATTCATAAGCTTCAGGAGCAGGCCCAGCTCAGCACGCCCCTCACCAGCCTGCATCCCTTGGCCAAGCTGCTCATGACAATGGCCTATATTGTAACGCTGATGTCCCTTGGCAAATATGCGCTTTTTAAGCTGCTCGTGCTGGCTAGCTATCCCCTGCTCGGCTTTTATTGGGGACGCATTTCGCTGTCACAAGCGCTGTGGCGTCTGCGCCTCATCCTGCCCTTGGTGGCCTGCGTGGGCATTGCCAATCCCCTTTTTGATACGCACATTATTTATTGGGGCGATTTTGCTATTCGGGCTGGCTATCTTTCCTTTATTACATTAATGCTCAAGGGCGTTTTAGCAGTTTTGGCATCCTATTTGCTCATTGCCACGACCACGATTGAACAAATTTGCTATGCTCTGCGCCTTTTGCAGCTACCCAAGCTCTTGGTGACGCAGCTGCTCCTAAGCTATCGTTATCTCACGCTGCTGCTTGAGCAGGCCGACACCATCGCCCAGGCCTATGCTCTGCGCGCGCCCAAGCAAAAGGGCGTGCATTTTAAGGTGTGGGGCTCGCTGGCAGGGCAGCTCCTGTTGCGCAGCATCGATAGAGCCAATAATCTTTATGATAGCATGCTGCTGCGCGGCTATCAGGGCGAATATTATTATGGCGGACCGCTGCCAAGCTGGGGCCGCCGCGATTGGCTCTATCTGCTCGGATTATCAAGCACGCTGTTAGCCATTGCCCTGCTGCCCAGCGAGCGACTTTTACGCCAGTTAATGAGCTTTTTAGGCTAAGGGAGAGGATTTTTATGAGTCATATTCATATAGATATACAAAATGTGAGCTTTGGCTACGAAAAAGAGCAGCCTATTTTGCAGCAGCTCAGTCTGCATGCTGGCGAGCACGAGGCCATTGGCATCATCGGGGCTAACGGCGTGGGCAAATCCACGCTGCTCAAGCTCTTGGTGGGGCTGGAGCTGGGCTTTACGGGGCATATTCGCGTGGAGGAAATCCCCGTGGAGGCCAAAACGCTGCCCCTAATACGCGAAAAGATAGGCTACGTTTTTCAGGATAGCGATAGCCAGCTTTTTATGTCCACGGCCTACGAGGATATTGCCTTTGCGCCCCGCAACTACGGCCTGCCTGAGGCGGAGGTGGAGCGGCGCGTTAGTTATGCGCTCAAGCAGGTGGGCATTCCGCATTTGCGCGACAAGCAAATTTTTAAGATGTCCGGCGGTGAAAAGAAGCTGGTATCGTTGGCTACAATTCTATCCATGACGCCCGATATCATCCTTTTGGACGAGCCTTCTATTGCCTTGGACCCACGCAACCGCCGCCAGCTGATTAATTTGCTCAACAGCTTTGAGCATTTAAAAATCATCGCGACCCACGATCTTGATTTAGTGCTGGACACCTGCCAGCGCACCATCCTGCTTGCCGATGGTCGCATTGTAGCCGATGGGCCGAGCATGGAAATCTTGATGAATAAAAAGCTGCTGGAGGACAACGGCTTAGAGCTGCCGCTGTCGCTAGGGAGAAGGGTTTAAGTGAACATCCTTTTCGGTATATTCACACTACCGGAAACTTTATAAATGTTATATTTGCATAATAAACAAAGC
>CAMFET010000212.1 GCA_945949475.1 uncultured Phascolarctobacterium sp. | reverse complement strand
TTATTATACGCTATTTCTCGTCAAAAATCAACCATTTGTTGTGACAGAGCCTTATCATTAAAGCTAATAGCGAAGTAAACGGGATAGTATATGGCGGTAAAGGTGTCACAAGCAGCAAGGAAAACGATGTAACGATTAGCGACAGTACCATCAATAAAACTGTATATGGCGGTGAGGCAGATGGCAATACTGAAAATAACCATGTTACTATTGATGCTAACAGTACAGTGAAAGAAAGTGTTTTTGGTGGTTATTCTTTAAAAGCTGATAGCAAAAACAATGAAGTAACAATCAATGGTGGTAGCGTAGTAACAGCAAATGTTGCTGGCGGTGTTACTGTAAAAGGTAGTAGCGAAGGCAATACTGTTAGGATTATCAAGAGCAGTGCTGCTAATGTATATGGCGGAAAAGGCGACACAAGTAGTAAGGGAAATAGCGTAGAGATTAGTGAAGGCACAATTAGCAATTCGGTATATGGTGGTTATGCAGATAATGATAATAATAGCAGTGCTGAAAAAAACAATGTTACAATTAGCGCTGGAAGCAAAGTAAGTGGTAGTATTTATGGAGGCTATGCTAATCATAACGCCAACGAGAATAAGTTAAGCTTTAGTAATGTTGCTGAGGTTTGTGAAAGTGTTTTTGGCGGTTATTCTTTAAAAGCTGACAGCAAAAACAATGAAGTAACAATAGAGGGTGTTGGTGTAGTAAAAGCATATGTTGCCGGTGGCGTAGCTTTAGCAGGAATTAGCGAGGGCAACAAAGTAAATATTGCCCATAGTAGTGTTAATGTGAATGTTTATGGCGGTTATGGAGCTAAAGATAGCATTGGTAATATTATAAGCATAACTGATGGCAGTAGCGTTAATAAAAATGTCTATGGTGGTTATTCCTTTAAAGGCAATAGCATGGATAATACTGTAACTATTGATAATAGTACTGTTAATAAAAATGTCTATGGTGGTTATACGGAAAGCGATGGTGCTATATCTGAAAAAATCCAAAATAATAAAGTCATTTTCAAAAATGCTGCGAAAATCAAGGGTGATGTTTACGGTGGTTATGATGATAAGAGTAAAGCCAATATTATAAACAACACTCTGGAGATAGTTGGCAAAGATAACGAAGCAAAAGGCATTCAAAATTTTGACAAGCTCAACTTCTTTATCACCAAAGATCTTATTGCCAACGATACTATGCTGAAAGTAACAGGTACTGCTCTTATCAATAACGCAGAGATTAAGGCTGGCGTAGAGATTAGCACTAAATTAAACGAAAATGATAAAATCAACCTGATTACTGCAGGCCATTAAAGGCTGAAAATATCACAACAGGAACCATGACTGATGGTTTGATTAATATTGACAAGGGAATTAAAGTCGCTATTGGACCTGATGGAAATAAATTAGTCGGAGTTATCAATGGTACAACACCTCCGGGCGGCGGTGGTACAACAACTCCGGGCGGCGGTGGTACAACAACTCCGGGCGGCGGTGGTACAACAACTCCGGGCGGCGGTGGCACAACACCTCCAGGTGGCGGTGGTACAACACCTCCGGGCGGCGGTTGCACAACACCTCCGGGTGGCGGCGGCACAACTCCTGGTGCCGGTAGCCTTTATGCTGATGCTGACGCAAAATCTCCGGTTGAAACACAGTCCGCTGCGCTCACTATGCTGAACCTGGGACATGATTTGCTGACAACTGCAGGCTATGAAAACGCTGCATTGGCTGTTGACGGGGAGGAAGAAGGTTCTGTTAATCCGTTTATCACCATGAGCGCTAACAATCAAAAGCTCGATACCGGTTCTCACGTTGACCTCAAAGCATGGAACATGAATCTTGGCTTTGCAAAGAAAATCAACAACAATTCCGGTAAGCTGTTAATTGCGCCTGTGATTGAATACGGTCGCGGCAGCTATGACTCCTATCTTGACAATGGTACGCACGGCGATGGCGATGCACACTTCTGGGGTGCAGGCCTGATGGCTAAGCAGCTCAATGATGATGGCCTCTATTATGAAGGCTCCCTGCGTGCAGGCAGAATGAGCACCGATTATCAATCTGCTGTTGCAGGCGGCATTAAATACGACAGCGATGTAACCTATTACGCAGCACATCTTGGCATGGGTAAGGTTGTTCAGCTGAACGATAAGGATACCCTTGACTACTACGGCAAGCTGTTCTACACTCGTCAACAGTGTGATAAGGTTACTGTAGGCACCGGCGCAACCTATGATTTCGATGCTACAACCTCTCTGCGTACTCGTCTTGGTGCAAGATATACGCATCAACTGAGCGAGAAGAACGCTTTCTATGCAGGCTTGGCATGGCAGCATGAATTTGACGGTGAATCCAATGCGATTGTAGCAACAACCCTTGGCTCTGCTTCCGCACCTGCTCCTTCCATGAAGGGCGATACCGGTATTATGGAGCTTGGCTGGAGAGTTAACAACTCCGACAAATTCGAACTGGGCCTTGGCGTTAACAGCTCCGTTGGTAAGCAAAAGGGTGTAGGCTTCAACCTGAGCCTCAACTTCAGCTTCTGATAAAGACTCTAGAATAATAAAAATATAGCATTAGTCCAGGGAATCTTTAAGCATAAGTAATGGACTAACGCAGATTTACAGAGAAAGCCATGTTTTACTGATTTTCGGTAAGACATGGCTTTTCAAATATGAGATTTATTGTTTGGCGTAGGGGGATTAAGATACCAAAATTGATATTTTCCGTACAAAAATCTGATAACAGAGCATCAGCGTTATAGAGCGCTACCTTTCAGTCGCAAAACTTTTTAACTGATTTTCTCCTTCTTGCGCACAAAAAAACCGCATAACAAGATGCGGTTTATGCTTGCTTTACATTTACA
>CAMFET010000211.1 GCA_945949475.1 uncultured Phascolarctobacterium sp. | reverse complement strand
CAGCAGCTCCATTTTTTCTGTGAGATGGCGACTTTGCTCCTGCAGGGTTGCCTGCGAATCATCATATTGCCTTTGCAGCTCTTGTTGTTGACGAGCAATGCTTTGCAGATTATGCACGGCTCTTTCATACTCTTGTTGGGCTAAGGACTTTTCTTGCTCTAAGGAGAGAAGCTTTTCCTTATTTTGGTAGTTACTATTTTGCCATGCAGTATAGATTTCATTTAGCTCGTGTAAATCGGAGCTGGGCTTGAGATTAGGATTGTTGCGCAGCTGCTGTAAATCGCCGACAATGGGCTCCACATATTTTTTGTTTAGCAAATAGCCTGCCGCGATAAAGAGCAGCAAAATCAAGCCGAAAATGGCAACAGCCTTGGTGCGAGCGCTAGCCAGCATTTCATTATACACATTTTCCGGCAGCATAATGGCTAAATAATGGGTGCCATTAGCTATTTCTACAGGGAGCAGCTTGCCGATATAGTTGGTGCTGCTGCTACTGAAGCGAATATATTTTCCGTGTTCTTGGGCAACTAGCGGCCATTCTCCTAGGATGGACTCATCCACCAGCTGACCCATATAGGTATCATTATCATCCTTATCCAAGAGCCCATTAATCATGGGCGTATCTTGATAGGAAACGGGAGCAGAACGCAGTTGATAATAGAGATTGCTGAGCTCGTAGCCGCACACACCTATGACCTTACCCTGTTTTTGTGGGCCAACACTGGCACGGAGCAGATAAAAGGCGCCACTGCAGGATGTTTTTCCATGGCATCATGGACAATATCATAGGCGTTGGTTTGAATGGCTTGCAAGATATGGGGCTGACCGTTAAGTTGCTGCAAGCATAGATTATGCTGCTCCATGGTACACAGGATGGCTTCGCTAAGCTGTTGGGAGTAATTGATGCCATGGGCAGCTAAATTATCCATTTGTCTTTTCAACTCTTGGCGTCTATTATTGAGCTCATAATCCATGAATTTTTCTAAGTCATGGTCCAAGGGGTTGAGAAAGCCGCTTAGAATCAGTAGCACCATTACAGCTGAGGTTAAAATACCAAAAAGAGTTACCAAATACATGGCAAAGCGGCTGCGTAGGGTGCGACGTTCAAGCAATATTCTTTTGAAAAAATCTTCATATGCTTGCCAACGCGTAAGCATAATGCCTCCTTCAGCCTGAGCTTTTTTAGATTAAAGGGATAAGTCCATAGACTTTTGCAGTTGGGTCAGGGAGTCTTGCACAAGCTGATCTAAAACAGCCTGTGAGGACTGACAAGAGCGCTCTTTTTGGACATATTCTTGATGTGCTTGGGTAAGAATTTGCTTGATATTCTTTTCGAGCATGGCTTGGGTTTGTCCTGCTTTTTCATAGAGAGGCAGGGCTAAATAGCTACCATTATTTTCCACATTTTGCAAAACCTTGTAGAGCTGACGATATTTATTATTTTCCACCTGCTCCGGTCTAGCCATTAAAGCCTGCATAGCTTCTTTATTTACTGGCAGATAGCCAGCCTGGGTTACAAAACGTAAATTGTGCTCCTTTTGTCCTATCCATTTAGCGAAGACTGCCGCTGCTTGGTTTTTACGCTCATCCTTGTTTTGCAGGGCAAAAAGTCCTGTGCCTCGTTGTAGCAGGAATCTTTTGTTCACAGCCTCTTTAAAAATGGGGCTGGGTAAAAAGCTGGTAGTGATTGCTTTACGACTATTATCGGCGTGCGTCACATAGTCGCGCAGATAGAGAATACCCGCCGTGGAGCCCACATTGCTAATGACCTCGCCGGTTTTCCAGCGATCGGAGGCATAGCCCTTTTCGGTGCAGAGGCCACCGGCGATAGCGGCAGTGGCCATAGGACGATAGATGCGCCAGAATTTTTCGCTAGTGAAATTGGGCTTGCCATTTTGTATAAAATCCTCGCCTAGGGCCGCCATATTCGTAAGGAAATAATGATAGAAATCATTGATTTGGAACATTTGCTTGCCACCACTCCATTGGTAATAGCGTTGGCACAGGGCGAAAAGGGTATCGTAATCCTCTAGATTAGCTTGGGTGATGTTATTGGCCTTTAGGAAACGGTCCATAAAGGTTTGATTGACGAAAAGCAGCTCCGTGGATTTGGCAATGGGCAGCATATATAGGTGGTCCTTATACTGGCCTTCCTTAAGGAAGTCGCTGCGATAGATAGCTAAATCTTCCTTGCTTAAATATTTTTCCCAAGGCAGCAAAAGCTTGCAATCCAGCTTGGTCATAAAGCGAGGATAGGCGGTAAAGAGATCGGGCATAGGCACGGAGCCGGGCTCCTTAGCTGCGGAGGCCAGTAGTGCTTTATCAATGGCGGAGGAATTGCTCACGGAAACAACCTTCACGATAACGCCCCTTTGCTTGCCCTCTGTTTCGTTGAAGCGTTGGATGGCATCATTTAGGGGTGATTTGGTTTGGCTTCCATAAACATGCCAAATATTCAAGGTCACAGGATTATTGGGATTCAGCTTGCTGGAATTATCGCCGCAGCCAGCAAGCTTTTTACAATCTATTAATAGCCGCCGCCACCGCCGCCGTGGCCGCCGTCGGAGCTGCTGGTGGAAACGCTGCCTGCTCCTCGGCGCCCCTGTCTGGGCTTGGGAGTGTAGGTAACATTGGTATAAAGATAGGTGTCATGCTCATTTTCCAGAGCAAAGCTGCCCTGATCTAGATAAGCATCGGCGCTCACCTCGCGGCGCACATTGCTCATAGCAGCAATAAGGCTCTTTTTATAAGCAGAGGCTACGGCCATACCTGCAATCAGGGCACCCACCACTGCCAGCCAAGGAAATTCCTTTTCCGGCTGCCAGCCCTTGCCATGCTTATTATAGTAGGCCATTAGGTCGTCCACTCTTTT
>CAMFET010000210.1 GCA_945949475.1 uncultured Phascolarctobacterium sp. | reverse complement strand
ATATAATCAAACAGAAATTCATTTAGGTGGTGATAGATATGAAAGGTATTTTATACGCAATTGCATTTGCTTGTGCGATTTATGCAGGTGCTGGTGATTTGTTTGCAGCAACCCCTGTTTATCGTGAATATAGTGTTACTGTAGCTCAGGGCGACACACTTTGGAGCATTGCTTGCCGTCACGCAGAAGGCAAGGAGGATGTGCGCTTAGTAATGGAACGCATTACCAAGGCTAATAAGCTTGATGCCGGCCATATCTATCCTGGCCAAGTAATCAAGGTGCCCATGCGTATCCAAGATAGCGGTCTTATGCTAGCTACTAAATAGATTGTCTAAAAAAGATCGTTCACTATTTTTCTCACCATTATTTCACAAAATCTCCGCAAGGCTTTTAGCCACATTTGTAGAATATTATTAGTTAAATAAGCTATCAGCTAAAGGAGGGTTAACATATGCAAGGTAAAAAATGGATCGTGGGCGCTTTAATCGCTGGTTTTGTTTTAGGTAATGGTATGACTACTGCGCAAGCAGGCGGATATTTGGGCAAAATTCTTAAGGGTGGTGTAATTGGCTACGCCGTAGATGCTACTGCCGGTCCCTTAAACGATGGCATCAATGCTGTCACTGCCAAATACGGAGTAAGCTCCACCGATGCAACTAAGGTGGTTCCCATTATTTCCGTAGGCGACGGCAGCCGTGCCGGCGCGGCACAGGTAAGCGGTCCGCAAGAGAAGGTGGACCAAGTAAAGGCTGCGTTGATTATTGAACAAACCATCTTAGGTGTAAGAGCCAAAATCTTGATTCCTGTAGATAGAGTTGATTATAAAAACGTAAACCGCATTCAGGGCGTGGGCGTTGCCGCTTCCTTGGACGTAAAGCTATAAATAGACAAAAAATAACAGGCTTACCTGCTACGAAAGTAGTAAGTAAGCCTGTTTGTGTTTTATAGGACTAATCAATTAGCCGATTTCGCGTTCCTTTTCGGTGCCACGCACGTTAATAGGACGGTTCTTTTCATCAACCATAACTACCTTGGGCTCAAAGGTTTTAGCTTCCTTTTCGTCCATCATAGCATAGCCAATGATGATAACAGTGTCACCAACAAGAACCTTGCGTGCAGCTGCGCCGTTCAGGCAGATTACGCCGCTATCATATTCGCCAGCGATAACATAGGTTTCCAGACGGTTGCCATTATTATTATCCACGATTTGCACGCGCTCGCCGGGCAGAATGCCGCTGAGCTCCAGCAAATGGCTGTCAATGGTGATGCTGCCCATGTATTCCAGGTTAGCTTCGGTTACGGTTGCACGATGAATTTTGCCATGAAACATATTATAAAGCATTATTTTTCCTCCAAAACAACATTATCAATCAAACGAGTGGTGCCAAATTTTACAGCTACTGCCAATAGATTGCTGCCAACCATAGGATTAGCAACGGGCTCTAAGCCGGGCAGTGCATAGATTTCTACATAGTCGATATTGCTCATCGGTTCTTTCGCAATATCAGCAGTTACAGCAGCAGTGATTTTTGCTGCATCACGCTCGCCTGCTTCATACATCGCCTTAGCAGCCTTCAGACTACGGCTCAGCACCAAAGCAGCAGTATGCTCTGCTTCACTCAAATAGGTGTTACGAGAGCTCTTAGCCAAGCCATCTGCTTCACGAATGATGGGCATAACGCGCAGCTGTAGGGGGAAGAACAAATCCTTCACCATGCGCTTCAAAACCTCAACCTGTTGCGCATCCTTTTGGCCAAAATAAGCACGGTCGGGCTGTGCCAGATTAAAGAGCTTGGTTACGACGGTGGTTACACCGCGGAAGTGAATGGGGCGAGTACGACCACACAATACCTTGGTAATGTCACCGGTAACCTCAACCCAAGTATCATCAGCGCTGGGGTACATTTCCTTCGGGGAAGGAGCGAATACTACGTTAGCACCCATTTTTTCGGCCAGCTTGCAATCAGCCTCCAGCGTGCGCGGATAAGCGTCCAAATCCTCGTTAGGACCAAATTGGGTGGGGTTAACAAAAACGCTAACTACCACAAAATCATTTTCTTTATTGGCAGCTGCAATAAGGGAAGCATGGCCCTCATGCAAAGCGCCCATGGTGGGCACCAAGCCAATAGTCAAGCCTTGAGCCTTAGCCTGCGCAATCTCTTCACGCAGCTCAGCAACAGTATGAACTAATTTCATGACAAAATCCCTCACTTTTCCTTCTTCTTACAAATTTATCTATATTCAACTACAGCAAATGCGTTATAACAGCACCTTAGTAAAGCTTCTCCAATACACTATCATCTATTTTAAAGGTATGCTCCTCTGCGGGGAAGCTTCTATCCTTGCATTCAGCAATATAGGACTTCACAGCTTCGACGGTGATATCGTGAAGATTAGCATACTTCTTAACAAATTTAGGACAGAAGCCATTGGAAACGCCCAAAAGGTCATTGCAAACCAATACTTGACCATCACAGCCATTGCCAGCACCAATACCGATGGTAGCCATGGTCTTGAGCTCGGCAGTAACCTTGGCAGCCAGCTTCGCGGGAACGCATTCCAGTACGCAGGCAAAGGCACCTGCTGCCTCCAAGGCTTTGGCATCCTCGATCATTTTTTGTGCGGCCTCGATATCCTTGCCCTGCACCTTAAAGCCACCCAGCTGATTTACAGATTGGGGAGTGAGACCAATATGAGCGCAAACGGGAATACCGGCGGTGGTGAGCTTTTTCACCAAAGGAGCAACCTCTGCGCCACCCTCCAGCTTTACTGCGGTGCAGCCAGTCTCCTTCAAAAAGCGTGCTGCATTATACATTGCATCAATCTCGCTAGCCTGATAACTCATAAAGGGCATATCGCCCACTACCAGCGCCGTGCTGTTGCCACGCATAACAG
>CAMFET010000209.1 GCA_945949475.1 uncultured Phascolarctobacterium sp. | reverse complement strand
ATATACCAATTCTGCTTCAACCACAGCTTGATTTTGCTGCGTTTTTCTTCATCCATACACTGTACTTCCCTATCTGTCAGCATCTACATAAAAATACCGGACCGAAGTCCGGTGCTTTTTATTCTTCTTCGTCGCAATATTGGTCGTACAGCTCAGCAACGGCTTCGTATTCTTCATCGGTGGGAGCAACATAAACTGCTTCACCATTTTCATCAAAATCGATGCGGGCGATAATGCAATAATCGTCCTCATCCTCTTCTTCATGATGGTGATGGCAATCGCAATCCTCATCCTCACAGCAATCCTCGTCAATGCTAACCAGCACAGCAAAGCTCTTGCCCTCGTAAGGAATGATCATTTCTTCCATAAAATAAGCTTCATTGCCATTATCATCAGTTAAAACAACTACTTGCACTTCTTCAGCATCTTCCTGCATAGCAGCCAATTCTTCGTTCTTAATATCCTTGTCAGCCATTAGGGCACCTCTTTCTGTAAAATTAGTTACTATATTATTGTATAATACACTACTAGCTTCTGTCAAATCTTAAAGCTTTTACTGTCGAGATAATTTTGTAAAATCACCACTGCAGCCATCATATCAATAACCTGCTTGCGCTTTTTGCGGCGCATATCCGCATCCACCAGCACTTTTTCGGCAGCTACGGTGCTCAAGCGTTCATCCCACAGCACTACCTTGCAGCTGGGGAACAGCTCGCCCAGCCTTTGAGCCATTGCCTCGCAGGCCTGAGCCCGCTCGCCAATGGTGCCGTTCATGTTTTTAGGATAGCCAACCACCAAGGTATCCACCTCATGCTCCTTGATGAGTTCAGCAATGCGAGCGTAATCGCGCTCCTCCGTAGTACGTTTGATGGTTTCTACACCGTTAGCAATCATACCTAGTAGGTCACTAACAGCGATGCCAATGGTTCTTGTGCCCACATCCAGGGACATTTTCCGCATATAGTTTCTCCTTATTTAATTTGTTTTAAATAGCTAATTACTAATGCTTCGATGAGCTCATAACGCTCATGGCGACGCAGCTTGGTACGAGCATTATCATAGCTGGTAATATAGGTGGGGTCACCGCTTAATAAATAACCGGCCAGCTGATCCACCGGGTTATAGCCCTTGGCCTCCAAGGCAGCATATACTTCTTTTATAGTTTCAGCCACATCCAGCTTGTCCGGCTGGCGCTTAAACATCATTGTTTCTTGGGATACTTCACTCATGATTAATAGCTCCTTTCGGCTTGTCTTTCCCTTATTACTCTCTATTTTAGCACAAAAGGATGGCAATTTACAGTAAATAATATGTATCCTTTGTAGCAAAAACAGTAAAATACTAAAGCGAAACCCCCATAGCCAAGGCCACAGGGGTTAAGCAGCTCACAAGTTGTCAGGAAGTGAGTAATATGTTGTTGACAAAAATTATTTCTTTTCGATGAGCTTCAGGGGAGCGGAAACCTTAGCTTCAACCTTTTCGCCCTTAGCAGCCTTCACAGCCACTTCCAAGCCTTGCTTGCCCATAACCTCGGGTTGTTGAGCAATGGTTGCGCTCATAGCACCGTTTTCTACAGCTTTTACGCCGTCAGCAGTGCCGTCAAAGCCAACGATGAAAATCTTCTTATTAGCGGATTTAGCAGCTTCAATAGCGCCCAGAGCCATTTCGTCGTTATGAGCGAAAATAGCCTTTACGTCCGGGTTAGCCTGCAGCATGTTTTCTGCAACAGTCAAGCCCTTGGAGCGGTCAAAATCAGCGGTTTGCTTAGCAACAACGGTCAGCTTGCTATCTGCCAGCTTGTGGAAGCCTTGGCCACGTTCACGAGTAGCGGATGCGCCAGGAATGCCTTCCAGCTCAGCAACCTTTACCTTTTCGCCCAGCTTCTTGATAATGTATTCAGCAGCCATTTCGCCGCCCTTTACGTTATCGGAAGCAACCAGGGAAGCAACCTTGCCTTGGTCAGCGCTACGGTCCAGGCAAACAACGGGGATATTAGCCTTGTTGGCAGCCTTTACGGAAGTAGAGATAGCAGCGGAGTCAACAGGGTTAACCAGCAGCACGCTGATGTTGGATTGCAGCAGGTCAGCAATATCATTAGCTTGCTTAGCGGGGTCGTTTTGAGCATCAACGATCTTTACAGTAACGCCCATTTCCTTAGCCTTAGCTTGTACACCCTTAGCCAAATCTACGAAGAAGGGGTTGTTTTGGGTGGATACAGAGAAGCCAACGGTGATTTTTTTGCCGCCGTCCTTAGCAGCTTCCTTCTTGTCGCCGCCACCGCAGCCAACGATCATCATAGCCATGGCTACGATTAAGGATAATACCAATAAAATTTTTTTCATGTTGAAGATTCCTCCTAAAATGTCTTAAGACTTTTTGCGGTCCATGAGAACTGCCAGCAAAATTACAATACCTTTGACAACTTGTTGGTAGAAGCTGGAGACATTCAAAATGTTCAAGCCATTATTCAAGGTACCTATAATCAAAGCACCGATAATAGTACCCACAATACGACCCTTACCACCGCTTAAGCTGGTGCCGCCCAGTACTACTGCAGCAATGGCATCCAGCTCATAGCCGGTGCCCGCAGTGGGCTGAGCGCTGTTCAAACGGCTAGTGAGGATGGCACCTGCCATGCCGCACAAAAAGCCTGTAATAGTATAAGCGAAAATCTTGATTCTGTCAATTTTAATACCTGCGATAAAGGAAACCTTTTCGTTGCCGCCAACGGCATAGGTTTTGCGGCCCAAGGTAGTCTTGTGCAGAATAAAATAAGAAACAGCAAACATCAACAGCATCATGATAGCAGGCACAGGCAGGCCCATGAAAAATCCTTGTCCAAAGCTATGGAAGGCTTCGCTCTCGGTCAAGCTGCTGATGGGGTTACCATTGGTATATACTAATGTCAAACCGCGG
>CAMFET010000208.1 GCA_945949475.1 uncultured Phascolarctobacterium sp. | reverse complement strand
TTAACGGCAGTGGTGTAGCTGTTGGCCGTACTGTTGCTGCTATTCTGGAAAACTACCAACAAGCTGATGGCAGTGTAGTAGTACCCAAGGTGCTGCGTCCTTACATGGGCTGCGATGTCATCAAGGCTCCTGAAAAATAAAAATCGTGACTATACCGGTCCCGCTGCTTTACCCTTCTCGGTAAGGTAGCGGGGCTCCTTATTTTTTCTCAAAAACCATGGAGCAATGGGGACACTGCCCTTTTTCCTTCATTAAGCTGCTTCCCCACACATACATGGCCTGCAAAATCGGAAACAGGCTCCTGCCCCTTTCCGTCAAAGCGTATTCCACCTTGGGCGGCACCACTGGATAAACTGTGCGCGTAATCAGGCTATCCCTTTCTAATTCACGCAATTGCTGCGTCAGCATCTTGGGAGTGGCCTCGGGCACCAAGCGACGCAGCTCGTTAAAGCGCAAAACCCCGCTGGAAAGATGCCACAACAACAAAGCCTTGTATTTACCACCTATTAATTGCAACGTAGCAGAAACAGGGCAATTCGTATTTAATTCTTCCTTCATTAAGCATCCTCTCCTTTACAGTATCTTTTTGGATAGTATATATCAAATAAGTGCATTCTTGAAAGATAGATAGCATTTGCTATAATAATAACAAAGCTTTGTTAAACTGTCAAAAGCATGTTTTAAAGAAAGGAGGATTATGCTATAAATTATGCGTAAAGTTTTTTTAGATATCACAGGCATGAGCTGCAGCGCCTGCTCCAGCCGTATTGAAAAGGTTGTAGGCCGCATGGAGGGAGTGGAGGAGATTACCGTCAATCTCCTGACCAACAAGGCCCAAGTAAACTATGATGAAGGCAAACTTGATAACACAGCTATCATTGCCCGCATTGAAAAGCTGGGCTTTGGAGCAGCCTTGCATCAGGAAACTGCTAAACTGGTAGTAGACAAGCCCAAGAATACTGCAGCTGAGGAGCTGACAGAAATGCGCAGGCGGCTTCTGCTTTCCCTAGCCTTTACTACACCCCTGTTTTACTTACATATGGGGCTTATGTATGGCTGGCCCTTGCCAAGCTTTGTCTTAGGGCAGCAAAATCTACTAGTGGCTTCCTTACTACAGCTATTTTGCTGTTTACCAGTTGTTATTACAGGTTATAAATATTTTTATCATGGGCTGCGTAATTTAGTCAATCGAGCACCTAACATGGATTCCTTAATTGCCATTGGCAGTGGAGCAGCCTTCGTCTATGGCCTTTATGGTCTTTTGGGCCTAGCCTATGCCTTCGGGCATCAAAAGTTGGACCTAATCCAAGGCTTTTACGATGCCCTTTATTTTGAATCAGCAGCCATGATTTTAGCTCTAATTACCTTGGGTAAATTTCTAGAGGCTCGAGCCAAAAGCCACACCTCTGATGCCCTCAAGGCGCTTATGCAGCTGCGCCCTAAAACAGCTCTAGTAGAGCGTCACGGTATCCAGGGAGAAATTCCCTTGAATGAGGTAACCTTAGGTGATATACTGATTGTTAAATCAGGCGCTAGCGTACCCGTGGATGGACTTATTCTCGAGGGAAGCGGCGCTCTAGATGAAAGCGCTATTACCGGCGAAAGCATTCCTGTGGATAAGCTGGTAGGCGATAAGGTAACCGGCGGCACCATCAATAAAAGCGGCTATTTTAAAATGGAAGCAACCGCCATCGGTGCTGATACCACCTTAGCTAAGATTATCGCCCTCGTGGAGGAAGCAACCTCCTCTAAGGCTCCCATTGCCAAGCTGGCCGATAAAATCAGCGGCATCTTTGTCCCAGTTGTTATTACCATTGCTCTTGCGGCAGCCTGCATTTGGCTCATACTTGGCGAAAGCTGGCATTTTGCCCTGACCATCGCCATTTCTGTGCTGGTTATTTCCTGTCCCTGTGCTTTGGGCTTAGCTACCCCAACTGCCATTATGGTAGGCACCGGTCGCGGCGCTAAGCAAGGTATCCTTATTAAGTCGGCCACAGCCTTAGAAACTGCCCACAAGGTGGATACGGTTATCTTGGATAAAACAGGCACCGTTACAGAGGGTAAGCCCGTAGTAACCGATGTGCTGCCAGAAGCTGGTCTTAGCGAGGCAGAGCTGCTACAGCTTGCCGCTGCCCTAGAGCAACTCTCCGAGCACCCTCTAGGCCAAGCAATCGTCCAAAAGGCACAGGAGCTTGAGTTAGCATCTGACAAGCAGGCTACTACAGACACTAAGGAACAACCTGCCCTGCTTGCTACCGATTACCAAGCCCTTCCTGGGCGTGGCTTTTTAGCAACGCTGAACAATGAGCGCTATGCTGCCGGCAATCTGCTCCTCATGGAGGAGCAGGGCGTAGAGCTAACCCAGCTGCGTAATACGCACGCAACACTAGCCACTGCCGGTAAAACACCGCTCTATTTTGCTCAAGGCTCACGACTCTTGGGAACTATCGCAGTTGCTGATACAGTAAAGCCCACTAGCAAAGCCGCGATTGCTCAGCTCCAAAAGCAGGGACTAAAGGTCATCATGCTCACAGGCGACAACGCCGCCACGGCGGAAGCCATCCGCTGCCAAGTAGGCTTGGATGACGCCATCGCCGAAGTACTGCCTCAGGATAAGGAACTCCATATACGCACTTTACAAGAGCAGGGCCACGTTGTGGCCATGGTAGGCGATGGTATTAACGATGCTCCCGCCCTGGCTCGAGCCGATGTGGGCATCGCCATCGGTGCTGGTACCGATGTAGCTATCGAAGCAGCAGACATGGTCCTCATCAAAAGTGATTTGCAGGACGTAGCACGCGCCATCGGCCTAAGCAAGAGCGTCATGAAGAATATCAAGGAAAACCTTTTCTGGGCCTTCATCTACAACACCATCGGCATTCCCTTAGCTGCAGGCCTCTTCTATCCACCCTTCGGTT
>CAMFET010000207.1 GCA_945949475.1 uncultured Phascolarctobacterium sp. | reverse complement strand
GGCATGGGCAGGAAATCGTTTTCCGGGCCACCAGCCATGAAAATAATCTTGCGGCCGCACATAATATTGGTATCCAGATATACGGGATATACCGGGTCCGGCACCAAAATAGTGTTAGCATTGCTGAAGATATCAGTGATATTACCACAGTCACTCTTCGCGCCATCGCTGATGAAGATTTCATCGCTGTCCAAGCTTACGCCAAAGGTAGCATAATATTTTACCAGCGCCTCATGCAGGAAATCATAGCCCTGCTCCGGACCATAGCCGCGGAAGGTTTCTTGCACGCCCATTTCGGCAACTGCCTTGGTCATCGCCTCTACTACGCAGGGTGCCAGCGGACGAGTTACGTCACCAATGCCCAAGCGAATAATCTTTTTGTCCGGATGAGCTGCTGCATAAGCACTCACCTTGTGGGCAATATCAGCAAAAAGATAGGATTCCTTCAGATTACAATAATTTTCGTTTACAAAAGCCATGTTAAATACAAACCCCCATTTGTAATAAAATTTAAAATAATATATATTTTGCAAGACACATTAGAAGCCATTAGATGCGAGGAAAGGCGACGACGGCGTATAGATTAATACTCCTAGGAGCCTTGACGACGCAGATGATGGCTTATAATGCGTCTTATTTGATGTCGTCAGGTACTTCAACAGTCCCTACAAAAGCCTCCACCGCCGGACCTTCTAAATAAACATGGTCGTCCTTAGCGTGGGTAACCTGCAGCGTACCACCCTTAGCAATAACGGTCAAGGGCTCGCCCTTCTTGCCAGCACGACCAAGCATGATGCAGGCTACAGCCACTGCGCTAGCGCCGGTGCCACAGGCCCAGGTTTCGCCGCTGCCGCGCTCCCATACGCGGAACTTAACGGTATTCTTATCGATAACCTGTACAAATTCAGTGTTCACGCCCTCGGGGAACAGCTTGTGATGCTCAAATAGCGGTCCCAGCTCCTCCAAATTCAAAGCATCCACATCATCCACAAAGGTTACAAAGTGAGGATTGCCCATGGAAATAGCGGTACCATTGAACACAACCTTTTCCTTGGTCACATCATCATGCTTATCATCCAGCACCAGACCTTGGTCCACAAAAATATAATGGTCACAATTCATCGGAATTTCCGTAGCCTTAAAAATGGGTTTACCCATATCTACCTTAGCAGACACAACCTTTCCCTCCTCCACTTGCATTTCCACAGTTTTGATACCGGACAGGGTTTCGATGGTAACAGGGTTCTTATCCGTCAAGCCCTTGTCATAAACAAATTTTGCCACGCAACGAATGCCGTTACCGCACATTTTGCCTTCGGAGCGGTCAGCATTGAACATGCGCATTTTAAAATCAGCGACATCGGATTTGCAAACGCAAATCAGTCCGTCACTGCCAATGCTAAAACGACGATGGCTGACGTATTCGGAAATAGCTTCCGGATGTGGCAGCTCTTCCTTAGTGCAGTCCACATATACGTAATCGTTGCCAGCGCCGTGCATTTTCGTGAACTCTATTTTCATGGCACTGCCTCCTTTAGATACTATTCATATTATTATAACATAAATATCCCATTTTACACCAGCTAAGAAGAAATTTATCACTATTTTTCATTCACATTCAACATATGCATTCAGCCAAGCAAAGCACGCCCTTAATATTATTTCTTATTCTTATCCAGGTTCAGTACTAAGTCATTGCCACCCCACGTGTAAGCTCAAGTTATGTCGATATTTGATATTCAATACTTCGCTTAACGCCAGTAAGCGCCAGTACGCAAGGACACATTTTCCTGTAAATTGCGATAGAAAAATTGATAATCATATAAATGATAAACACCTGCAGTGAAGATATCTAAAACCGGTGGATAGGCCTGTGGCGTAATCCTACTATTGATTTTCAGCGTTCCACGCTCTGCATCCAGCCTTGCGCCACAAAAATAAATCTCTTCTTTTTTGATATTAGCACTGTAATCAGTAAAGCAGGCACCCTTGTTATGCAAGGCGCTGGCATAATTATTATCCGTGCGCCAAGTCAAGGGATTGATAGCCTTTGTTTTAACACCTGCAGGCACCATCAAGGAAGCATCAACAGCTGGGCTTTCGGAGTTAAAGCTTACAATGACACCGATGTCAGCGGCACCCTGCGCCATTTTTAAATGTGGATATGCTGCCAGCTCTTTTTCAGTGATACGCCAACCGATGGCATAGCAGGCCACCAAGCGCTTTGCCACCTGGGGCTCAGCACCAAACTCCTTCAAAAGCCGGATGCACATATCCGCGCCTTGAGAAAAGCCTGCCAACACAAAGGGCTTCTTGCTCTGCTTAAGATAAACTTGAAATGCTTCACGCACATCACTATAGGCTAGCTTTAAATAGGGCTCACGCTGCTTCTCCGGCAGCCTGTAAACAGCTAGTGATACCTGTCTATATAAGGGTGCATACATGGTGCAGCTAGCGTCATAAATCCCCCGCTCCATGTTCAGCGCCCCCACGAAGGCTCGTAGCTCACCGCTCTGCCTGTTATCCAGCGTCAGATTGTAGTTGCCAGCACCGCCTAAAGTTACCGTGGGACAGATCAAAAAGCAGTCCACCGCCTTCTCCTTGCCCTCCTGCCAATACGCCCAATTGCGCTCATCGTTGTAATCCAAAGACGCCGCCTCGGCAGCTGCGCCCAACATTCCGCTCATAAACAGGCACAGCACCAGCAAAACGGCTTCAATGAAACGTTTAATTAATGTGAATAGCATATCCGTTCACCTCTTTACTGGTGATATTCTACGTTAATGCCTATTTCCCTGCTAAAAAAAGACTGCCGCACTAAAAGTATGCGACAGTCTTTATAAGCTATTATTTTAAAACCACATCAATGGCACCATTGCGGAGCACAACCTCTGCTTTTTCGCCATTTTTGATTTCACC
>CAMFET010000206.1 GCA_945949475.1 uncultured Phascolarctobacterium sp. | reverse complement strand
AAGTTGATAACGTGGGTAATATTATCAATATCAATACCGCGAGCAGCCACATCGGTAGCGATGAGCACATCGCAGGCACCCTCGCGGAATTTTTTCATCACGCGGTCGCGTTGGTTTTGGCTCAAATCGCCATGCAGGCCCTCGGCCATGTAGCCACGGCTGGACAGCGCGATGGACAGGTCATCCACACCCTTTTTAGTGCGGCAGAAGATAATCAGCTTGCCATCGATTTCTGCATCCAGCAGACGGCACAGGCCCTCCACCTTATCCTTAGTTTCAAAATAATATTGCTCGATTAAGGGAACAGTGAGCTCTTCCTTGGATACGGTCACGTTCTTGGGTGCGCGCATGTACTTTTTGGTCAAGCTCAAAATTGGACGGGGCATGGTTGCGGAAAAGAGCAGGGTTTGGCGCTCGCTCGGCAGGGAACGCATAATCTCTTCAATATCATCCACAAAGCCCATATCCAGCATTTCGTCGGCCTCGTCCAGCACCAAAAACTTGATGTGGTCCAGCTTAATAGTACCGCGGTTGATATGGTCAATCAAACGACCGGGAGTGCCGATAACGATTTGCACATTGCTCTTTAAAGCGCGAATTTGGCGTTCAATCGGTTGGCCGCCGTACACCGGCAGTGCCTTCACGCGACGCACGCGACCAATCTTGCACACCTCTTCGGCTACCTGAATGGCCAGCTCGCGGGTGGGGCACATAATCAGGGCTTGGATATGCTTAAAATCGTCAATGGATTGCACCAAGGGAATACCAAAGGCAGCAGTTTTACCGGTGCCGGTTTGGGCCTGGCCAATTACATCATTACCCTCCAATACCAAGGGAATAGTAGCCGCTTGAATGGGAGAGGGCTCTTCAAAGCCCATTTCCGTCAACGCAGCGACGATTTTTTTATCCAGCTCCAAATTACCAAACATTTCTTTTTGCATTGTCATTAAATAAATTCCTCCGTTAGAAGGCTCACGCCTTCTGCTTTTCTTCTTTAAGTTTATCAATAGCCATGGAGATAGCAGCCAGTGCTATCCTTAGCTTATTTTCGGTTCTAGTAGAGGTGAAGCGATGCTCCTGGCAATAAACCACATCCTCGGTGGCCACTGCGATATAAACAAGGCCCACGGGCTTGCCCTCGCTGGCGCTCGGCCCGGCATTACCGGTGATGCTCACGCCCAAGTCACTGCCCAAGGCGCGGCGCACGCCGATGGCCATTTCGCAGGCCGTCTCCCGGCTCACAGCGCCGTAGCAATCCAAAGTCTCTTGCTGCACATTGAGCAGCTTATTTTTAATTTTATTGGTGTAGCTCACCACGCTGCCCACCAAGTATTCGCTACTACCGGGCACGTCGGTTACGAGACTGCTAGCCAGGCCACCACTGCAGGATTCCGCAAAGGCAATGGTCTTGCCCTGCGCCAAAAGCTCCTGACCAAGGCAGGCAGCTAGGCTCGCATCATCCACACCATAAACATATTCCTCAACATACTCTCGCACCTGCGCCTCACAAGCATCCAAAAGCACCGTAGCCGCAGCACTATCCGCAGCCTTAGCCGTCATACGAATGAGAATTTCGCCGTAACGGGCATAGAGCGCAATAGTAGGATTGCTTTGGTGCATAATTACGTCATCAAGAATTTCTGCGACACGGGACTCACCCACGCCCCGCAGATGCAGGGTACGCGACAGAATGATGCCATGCTCTGCAAAGCGCTGCAAGAGGCGCGGCCACAGCTGCTTTTCGCACATATCCATCAGCTCCGAGGGCGGCCCCGGTAATAAAACGAAGATTTTTCCATTGTAATCCAGCCACAGCCCAGGCGCAGTGCCTACCTCATTTTGCAAAATTTCTGCACCAATGGGTACATAAGCCTGCTTTTCATTATTCTCGCTAGGAGGGCAGCCGGTACGCTTGCGAATGTAGGCGTCAATACGACCCCAAGTATCTAAATCAAGATA
The DNA here is from genome assembly GCA_945949475.1 of uncultured Phascolarctobacterium sp. GTDB lineage: Bacteria > Bacillota > Negativicutes > Acidaminococcales > Acidaminococcaceae > Phascolarctobacterium_A. Next base: position 997 of record CAMFET010000206.1, on the reverse strand, counting down.
GCTATCAGTGCCGGTGATTTCCATCACTGTTTCCTTGGTGATATCACCCCGAGTAGGCCCCAAGCCACCGCTGGTAATGATGATATCAGCACGCTCCAGCGCATGCTCCAGCACCGCCTTCATGCGCGCAGGATTATCACCCACTGTAGTGTGATAAAGCACATCGAAGCCCATGCTGTTTAGCTTTCGCGAAAGATACTGCACATTAGTATTCAGAATCTCACCCAAAAGCAGCTCCGTGCCTGTGGTTACAATTTCAACCTTCATCTACATCAACTCCTAGCTCTAACTGTTGGCTCCCCCTCCGCACCACAAGGGTATTAGCACAACCAACACGTTCTCACTGCGCTACGCTTGCGACAACGTGGGTCTTAGCGTCGGGGAGCTGTCAGCGTAGCTGACTGAGAGGGGCTTGCAAAGACAAAATTGTTCGTAGTAACCCCTCTCCGCCTCGCAAGCTCGGCACCTCCCCCCCAAAGGGGAGGCATCCTTACATTTTCATATTCTTTCTGCAACCATCTCATAAGTAAAGCCTTGCAAAATTCTTACGCGAACCATATCGCCCACCTTAAGACCCTCGGCATTTTCTATAAAAATAGTGCCATCAATATCCGGAGCCTCGTGAGTACTGCGACCATAGGCCAAATTATCCTCGTCAAAGCCTTCCACTAAAACATCTAGCTCAACATCCTCGCGCTCCTGATGAATCTCCTCAGAAATACCGGCCTGCAGGGCCATCAGCTCGTGATAACGATTCTCCTTCACCTCGGGCTCAATTTGATTCTCCATAACACCGGCCACAGTGCCCTCCTCCTGAGAGTATTGGAAAACGCCAGCATTTTCAAAGCGCTGCTTTTCTACGAAATCCTTCAGCTCCTCAAAGTCCTCCTCCGTTTCGCCAGGGAAGCCCACAATAAAGGTGGTACGAATAGTGATGCCGGGAATGCGGGTGCGCAATTTCTCCAGCAGCTCCTCCACCTGCTCGCGAGTATCAAAG
>CAMFET010000205.1 GCA_945949475.1 uncultured Phascolarctobacterium sp. | reverse complement strand
CATCCGTCCCGTATTGAAGAGATGGTGGAAAAGGCTCAAAAAGAGGTTGAGCAAAAGATTAAGGAAGCCGGCGAACAGGCCACCTTTGCCGTGGGTGTGCATGGCTTGCATCCCGAGCTGATTAAGCTTTTAGGTCGTTTGCGTTATCGCACCAGCTATGGCCAAAATGTGCTGAATCATTCCGTTGAGGTAGCAAATTTGGCTGGCGTTATGGCTAGCGAGCTGGGTGTGGACGTGGTGCTGGCTAAGCGTGCAGGTCTGTTGCACGATATTGGCAAGGCTATTGACCACGAAATGGAAGGCTCCCATGTGGAAATTGGTGGCGAAATTGCCAAGAAGTTCCGTGAGTCCGATTTGATTATCAACGCTATTTTGGCTCATCACGGTGATGTAGAGCCTAAGAGCGTGGAAGCAGTGCTGGTTTCTGCAGCTGATGCCGTTTCTGCAGCTCGTCCCGGCGCTAGACGCGAAACCTTGGAAAGCTATCTGAAGCGTTTGACTCGTTTGGAGGAGATTTCTGAATCCTTCAATGGCGTTGAAAAATGCTATGCTGTTCAAGCAGGTCGTGAAATTCGCATCATGGTTAAGCCCGAGGTTATCGACGATGCATCCGCTGTGCTGCTGGCACGCGATATTTCCAAGAAGATTGAGGCCGAGATGGAATATCCCGGTCAAATCAAGGTAGTCATCATCCGCGAAACCCGCGCTGTGGACTACGCAAAATAAAATCACAAAAATTAAAGCACGCTTCTTTCGGGAGGCGTGCTTTTTGTTAGTTGTTTGCAGATTTGTTACTGTGTAAAGCTGGGAAATGTGGTATAATTAGCTTATGAATTTTTATCATACTGGAGGATGACTATGAGAATAGATGGTGCGGGCGCATGCTTTGATAACCGCGTGTATGAGCTAGATTTGGCTACTGCTTGGCAAATTGCTATGCTGAGCATTAATGAAATGGGCGTAACCATGGATGAAGTGGATGAGGCCAATAGAGTAATCCATTTCCATAACAAGAACAAGATTATGCAGGTGGCTTTTCAGCAGCTGGATGAAGAAACGCTGCAGGTGATTATGGATTCCACCGGCAAGAGACTGCAAATTTATAGCTGGAAGCGCGAGGATAAAGAGGTTAATTTGTTCTACGAGCTGTTTGAGAAAAAGCTGCGTGAATTTAGAGCCTTTATTTTGTGCCCCAGCTGCAGTGCGAAAATTTCTTCCTTGTCTAAGTTCTGCCCCGAGTGCGGTTTTAAAGTAAAATAAAGCAAAAAAAGAAACCAAATACCGAAAGGTATTTGGCTTCTTTTTAAATCCGAAGATTAGATAGCGCGGTTAACTTTACCGGAGCGCAGGCAGCGGGTGCAAACGTTTACACGTTTTACAGAACCATCAACAACTGCTCTTACTTGTTGAATATTCGGGCTCCAAGCACGTTTGGTGTGTCTATTGGAGTGGCTGACATTGTTGCCAGACAGTTTTCCTTTACCGCAGATTTCGCAGATAGATGCCATATTTTCCCACCTCCTTAAACGTGATAAGGTATAAGGCACATTCAAATTTAACATGAGTATCATACCACAAAGAAAGCAGAAAAGCAAGTAAAATTTCTTATAAGGTAGGTTTTTTATATGTGGTGGAAAAAACCAGTAACTTTTTTGAAGGGAATAGGGCCTAAAAAGGCAGATGAGCTGGCCGCAGTGGGCGTTATTACTGTGGGCGATCTTTTAGAGTACTATCCTCGGCAGGAAGCTTATATAGATTATGGCAATTTAAAAAAGATTAATGAGCTTAAAATGGATGGCTCACGGCAAATTTTTCGTGCCAGTGTGTGTAGTGTGCGCAATGGGTATGGCGCTCATGGCAAGCGTTATACGCAGGTGTTGGTGCGGGATGATACGGCCTATGCGACCTTGTATTTTTTTATGCATCAAAGCTATAGCGCTCAAAAGCTAAGAATTGGTAGCGAGGTTTTGGTCATGGGTAGGGTGCGCCCAGGAAAGGCTAATCGCAGCGTTTCGGAAATAATGCTGCAGACCTTAGAGGCCGATGAGGTGCACAAGCCTGAGATTGTGCCGGTGTACTCCCTCAAGGGCAGCCTGAATCAGGTGCAAATGCGCAAATGGATGCGTCAAGCGTTGGCGCTGGCGGAGCAGGAGCTGCCCGAAAGCTTACCCTTAGATATTGTGCACAAATGCAATTTGCCCGAGCGCTTAACTGCACTAAAGAATATCCATTTTCCCACGAGCTGGCAGGCTTTAGCGGCTGCTAAAAGACGTTTTATTTTTGAAGAGCTCTTTTTGCTGCAGTGCGGTCTATTGTCCTATCGTGCGCATAATCTTGAGCAGCGGCAAGGCGTGCAGCATGGGCCCGATGGCGCTAAATTACAGCAGGTGCTTGCCAATTTGCCCTTTACCCTGACGGAGCAGCAGCAAAAGGCGTGGCGGGAAATTAGTGAAGATATGCAAAGGGAGCAGCCCATGCACCGCATTCTGCAGGGCGATGTGGGCAGCGGCAAAACCGTTATTAGCGCGCTGGCCCTCGCCAAGGCAGCGGAGAATGGCTATCAGGGCTGCATTATGGCTCCCACGGAAATTTTGGCACGCCAGCATTACGACACGCTGCAGCAATTTTTGCAGCCGGCAGGAATTCGCCTGGGGCTTTTGGTGGGCGGTATGCGCGTCAAGGCTCGTCGTGAGCTGCTGCTCAACCTAGAGCTGGGGCTGATTGATGTTTTGGTGGGTACGCATGCTCTCTTAGAAGAGGATGTGCGCTTTGCGAAGCTCTCTCTCGCCGTGACCGATGAACAGCATCGCTTTGGCGTGGAGCAACGGGCGCGCCTCACCAATAAGTCCGCAACTGCTCCCGATGTTTTAGTAATGACAGCAACGCCCATCCCGCGTACTCTGGCATTAACAGTGTATGGTGATTTAGATATTTCCCTGATGAAGGGGCGTCCTCCCGGTC
>CAMFET010000204.1 GCA_945949475.1 uncultured Phascolarctobacterium sp. | reverse complement strand
GTTCTCTTCTTGATAAAGATAAATACCAAACCGCTCAGGCCCATCAGCAAGGGATAGAAGCAGTAAGGAATAATGTCGAAGGGAGTGAGCTTGGTGAGGCTGGCTGCAGCTAAAAGCTGTGCGCCATAGGGAATGAGGCCCTGACCCATGGAGCTGAACATATCCAGAAGGGAGGCACTGCGACGAGGCGTTACCCCGAAATCAGTGCTAATGTCCTTGGCAATGGGGCCTGCCATAACAATAGCCACAGTGTTATTGGCGGTGCACACATCCACCAGCAGGGCCAGGGCTGCAATACCCAGCTCTCCACCCTTTTCATCGCTAATGCGGCTCTTGATAAAGTTCAAGACGAAATCGATACCGCCGTGCTCCTTAACCAAGGTGATGATGCAAGCCACTATAACGGAAATTACAGTAATATCGTACATAGAGTAGATGCCTGCACCCACATGGGCAAACATTTTGCTGGCGGTGAAGGTGCCTGTAGCTAGGCCCACAGCCATGCTGAGCACGGTGCCGGTGATTAAAATTACAAAAACATTGACGCCGATAATAGCGCCTACCAGAACCACCAAGTAGGGCACAACCTTCATCAGGCTGTAATCAAGGCTGCCCTCCACATGAAATTCTCCGGTCTGTCCCAGGAACAGGAAGAGGCCCAGAGTAATGAAGGCAGCAGGCAGGATAATTTTAAAATTCTCACGGAATTTGTCCCGCATGTCGCAGCCTTGGGTTTTGACGGCGGCAATGGTGGTATCGGAAATAATGGACAGGTTGTCACCAAACATGGCGCCACAAACCACGGCACCGGCGCAAATGGCCATGGAAAAGCCCGTCTTCTCACTGATGCCGGCAGCAATGGGAGCCAGCGCCGTAATCGTACCCACGCTAGTGCCCATGGAAATGGAGATGAAGCAGCCGATAACGAAAAGTCCCGCAACGGCCATGCCTCCCGGCAAAATGGAAAGACCTAGATTTACAGTGCTCTCCACACCGCCTGCAGCACGCACAGCGCCGGAGAAGGCGCCCGCTGCCAGGAAAATCAGACACATGGTCAAGATGTTTTCATCGCCCACACCCGTGGAGCATAGGCGTAGCTTCTGGATAAAGCTTAGCTTCTTATTTTGGGCGAAGGCTACAATCAGGGCAATCAAAAAGCCCACGATAGCGGGCATGCTATAAAAGTCCCCTGTAAGTAAGCCCGAACCGATAAAAATCAATAAAAATACCCCTATTGGCAAGAGCGCAATGGCACTGCCCTGTTTGTTAGTTTTGCTCATAAAAGCACACATCCCCTTTGTCTTCTTTGAATAGATTTTTTAGTCTATGTCTCCTGCTATTATAACAAGCAAAAAGTTTTTACGCAACGAAAACCCTGTAATTATAAGTAGTTTATGTGTTTTGTCTTGTTTTTGCGCTGTTTCCTGCTGCTCGTTCCATTGCTTTAAGGAGCAAGTAGCGTTATAATAGAGGGAAACATTCAGCAAACATAAGCTTAATTAAAGGAGAAATATATGTCTAAAAAAGCCTTTTTACCCATTTTGGCCTTGGCACTAGGCCATTTGGTTACCGATATGCAGGCGGGCGCCCTACCCATAGTCCTGCCCCAGCTCAAGGAAATGTTTAGCTTAAGCTATTCGCAGCTTGCTTCCATTGTTTTGGTACAAAACATCATGTCCTCTGTGATTCAGCCTGCCTTTGGCTATCTCACGGACAAGCGCTCCATGCCTAAGCTCTTGCCGGTCTGTGCTGCCATGGCGGGGGCTGGCTTCGCCTTCGTAGGCTGGGTTTCTACCTACACCCTGCTCTTATGTACTGTTGTTACCATCAGCCTAGCCAGCGCCACCTACCATCCTCAAGCTTCTAAAACAGTAAACTTTCTGAGTGACGATTCCAACCGCACCCAAAACATGGGTATCTTTTCACTGGGCGGTAATGCGGGCATGGCCGTGGGCTCCATTTTGATGACCTTTCTTATGAGCCTTGACGGGGGCATCCATAACACAGTGTATTTTGTACTGCCGGGGCTTTTGGTCTTTGGTCTGATGACCAAGAGCATGGGCGCTTATGAACGGGCTAATGTGGAGCACGCTGCTCAGCAGGCCCAAAAGGTGGCCAAGGGTACGGCGGAAAAGCTGTCCTATTTCGGTCTCTTTTTGATTCTCTTTTATATTTTCATGCGTTCCTCTATACATGTGGGCATTTCTACCTATATGCCTATTTTCTACATGAAGTTCCGCAATTTTGAGCCTGTTTTTGCTAGCAGCCTTGTATCGGGCTTCTTGCTGGGCGGTGTGGCAGGTACCTATGTGGGCTCCGTGCTCAGTGATAAGCTGGGGGCACGCAAGATTCTTTTAGGCTCCATTGCCTGCAGCATTCCTGCCATTTATGCTATCACTGCGGCCACCACTCCCTGGCTGGCCATGGCAGCAGTTGTAACCGCAGGCTTCTGCATTATCGGCTCCTTTGCCACGACGATTATTCTGGCTCAGTGCATGATGCCCAATAATGTGGGCATGGCTTCGGGGCTTACCATCGGCTTTAGCGTGGGCCTGGGCGGCTTTGGCGTTACCATTTTAGGCTATCTGGCCGATACCTATGGTCTGCCCTTTGTGATGCAGCTTTTAGTTTGGCTGCCCGTCGTAGCTGCGCTAGTAGCCACCCATATCCCCATCCCCAAGGATTTGCAAAAATAAGAAATACATAACAAAAGCACTACTCTAGGCTTATCACCTACAGTAGTGCTTTTTGCATGCCTGCCCACAAAAGTCGCATAATGTAGCGCAGGCCATATAAAATTGTCTAGGTAATGCCTTAGCGTATTTGTAGCTAGGTCTGCAACGCTTTAAGCTTATTCGTTAACCTTGTACCAGAAGGGACGGAGGAAGTGCAGGTAGCAGGTATCGTCGGCCTCGGGACCGGGGTCACGACGACCGATTTGCACGCGCACCTCTTGGTCGCCAATCTT
>CAMFET010000203.1 GCA_945949475.1 uncultured Phascolarctobacterium sp. | reverse complement strand
GCCCCAAAGGCGTGCTGCAGCCACGGCCAGCACAGCTTTTCCTCCATATCAATCCTCCCGGGGACGGCAAAGTTCCGACATCACAGTGGAAGCCTCCGCCGCCGCGGTCAAAGACTCCGCCCGCCCCGCCATGGGGATATACACCCTTTTATCCGCCGCCGCGAGCAGCCCAGCGCTCACGCCATTGGCCTCATTACCCATGACAAAGGCCAAGCGCCCATGTAAATCAGCCTTGTAAAGGCTATCAGCGCCATCTAAGCAGGTCACCAGCAGCTCATAACCAGCGTTGTGGGCCTCCTGAATAAAATCTGCCTCGCTGATGCCTGCCACAACCGGCACATGAAAAAGCGAGCCCATTGAGGAGCGAACTGTCTTAGGCGCATAAATATCCACGCTGCCCTTTAAAAGCACCAGCCCGCCAATGCCTGCGGCATCGGCCGTGCGCAGCATCGTGCCCACGTTACCCGGGTCACCCACTCTATCCAAAACTAACAGCAGCTTGCCCTTGGCAAAAAGCTGCTCCATAGAAGTGGACTGCATTTTACACACCGCAATAATGCCCTGGGGCGTTTCTGTATCAGCTATTTTCTTCAGCACAGCGTCGCTCACGCAATACAGCTTCACCTGCTGCTCGGCGGCCTTTTCTAGCACAGCGCGCGTTCTCTCATCCTCAATCGCCGTATAAAAAATGCTTTCCGCTTGTCTATAGGCCACAGCCTCCTCCACGGTACGCAGTCCTTCCGCCAAAAACAAGCCCCGCTGCTGGCGATATTTCTTTTGCTTGAGCTCCGCAGCCGCCTTCACCTGAGGATTATTTACAGCTGTTAATTCCATCAAAAATCCACTCCCATGCGTTTTACGCCCTCATGCGTACCCAAAACAATAATTTCATCCTCAGGCTGAAAAACCTCCTGAGCCTTTGGGTTAACAATGGTCCGACCATCGCGTTTAATAGCAACAACATTGACATCATAGCGACGACGCAAATCGGCCTCAATCAAGTTTTTACCCACAAACTCTGCAGGAATCGCTAGGCTCATAACGCTGATTTCGCTCGATAGCTCGATATAGTCCATAACGCCTGCAGAAATCAAATTGTGGGCCACACGCTCGCCCATATCCCGCTCGGCATAAACAACCTTATCTGCACCAATTTTGTTGAGCATAGCGCCGTGCAAATTATTAATGGCCTTGGCCACAACCTGCTTTATGCCCAGCTCCTTTAAAAGCATGGTGCACATCATGTTGCGCTCCACATTGCCAATAGCCACCACGGCCACATCTATATCCTCTAAGGGCAATGACTGCAGCGTCTTTTTATCGCTGGCATCGCCACACACCACATAATTAAGTTGCGTGCTCAGGTCCTGCACAAGGCTTTCCTCGCTATCCAAGGTATAAACCTCGTAGCCCATTTGCTGCAGCGTTAAAGCCACACTGGTGCCAAAAAGTCCCAAGCCTGCTACTAAAAATTGTTTTCTTCTAGCTTTACTCATCTCGCTACCTCTTTAACCAATCATAACATTTTCTGTTGGATAACGCAGCTTATCCACCTTCTTATTAAAGAAGGACATACCAAAGGTTAGGATACCAATTCTACCGATGTACATGGTCATAATCAACACTAGCTTGCACCAAGAATTCCATTCCGGCGTAATGCCGATGCCCATCCCCACAGTGCCCATGGCTGAAAAAACCTCAAACAGGATAAACTGAAAGGGATGATTTTTATCGTCAAGCACTAGCAATAAAAACACAGCCATAGTTACCCAGGAAATGGCCAATAAAAAGATAGCCAGGCTTTTGTTGATAACACTGGACTCAATCCGCCTTTTAAACAAAACTACATCCTTTTTATCACGCAACAGCGCCAGGGTAGAAGCTAAGAGCACAGCAAAGGTGGTTGTCTTAACGCCGCCACCGGTTGATGTAGGTGATGCACCGATAAACATCATGCCCATCATGAAAAATAAGGTCGCATTATTTAAGGACGCCAAATCAATGGTGTTGAAGCCCGCAGTACGCAAGGACACCGACTGAAACAACGAAGCCAACCACTGCTGCCCGGTGCTGAGCGCGCCAAGGGTAGCTGCGTTATGATGCTCCAACGCCCAAATTAGCAAAGTACCCATGGCCAACAGAATAGCGTTGACCACGAGCACGATTTTCGAATGCAAGGTCAGGCGTTTCCAGCAGCGCTTGCGCAGCAAATCTTCGATTACAGTAAAGCCCAAGCCGCCTATAACAATCAACATGATAAAGCAAATATTCAGCACCACATCTCCCTGAAAGCCTGTGAAGCTTTGGAAATTGCCTATTAAATCGAAGCCAGCATTACAAAAGGCCGAAATGGCATGCCAATAGCCCCAATAAATCCCCTGATAGCCCATATTCATGGAAAAATAGAAATATAGTGCTAGTAGACTGCCAAAGCAAAACTCCATCCACAGGGTATATTTAAAAACAGTCATAGCGATATGCATAACTTCGCCGGGATCATCCTGATTAAGTGAATCCTGCACCAAAAGCCTTTGGCGAATATTCATCCTCCGATGCAGGCCAAAATTAAACAGAGTGCTGATCGTCATAAGTCCAATACCGCCCAGCTGGATGAGCAAAATCAGCACTATTTGTCCAAAAAGGCTGAGCTCCTTACCAGTATCCCACACAGCGAGACCGGTTACACAGGAGGCAGAGGTAGCTGTGAAAAAGGCATCTAAGGGATTAGCCCATTGGCCGTTAACATGGGAAATAGGCAAGCTTAAAAGGAGTGTACCTAAAAGAATTAAAAAAGCAAAGGAAAGGCCGATTAAGGTGCTGCGATTGATATTAGCAATTTGGCGCATCAGCCTGCGGTAATGCAGCCGCTTCTGATAGCGCATCAGCTGATTACGTTCAATATCGCTGGCTTCTTCCTTAGTTAACTCATGTGCAATGGACTTACGCATGCTTGCCCTCCCCTCTTCTTGTTAT
>CAMFET010000202.1 GCA_945949475.1 uncultured Phascolarctobacterium sp. | reverse complement strand
AGCAGCATCAGTAACTGGCATAATGGGCGGAGTATCAACCAGCACGTAATCAAAATGCTGCTTTAGCTCGTTTAAAATGTCGACCATGTTTTGGCTAGCCAAAAGCTCGGAGGGATTAGGAGCCACAGGACCACTGGTTAATATATACAAATTGGGGATATTTGTCTGTTGGATAATACCCATAACATCGCTGCCCGTAGCCACACAGTTTGACAGGCCCTTATTGGGCAAGCCGAAAATCTTGTGCTGAGTGGGATTACGGAAATCACAATCGCACAGTACCACGCTATGCCCAGCTTGAGCCATAACAACTGCCAAATTGGAGATAGTGGTGCTTTTACCCTCATTGGGAGTAGAGCTGGTCAGCATGATGGTCTTCAACTCTTTACCAGCGATATTAGAAAATTTGATATTGGTTCTAATCGTTCTATATGCTTCGGACACAGGTGATTTGGCATCCTTATTCGCAATTAAAGTTACTTCTTCCATACTGCCCTCCAGATCTTCTGCCATATGCTAAGATTTTCTGTTTCCTGTGCTTCACTCAAGGATTCACCGCTCGGCACTTGACCCAAAACAGGCAATCCCAAATAGGTAGACACATCTTCGCTGGTTTTAATGGTGCGGTTCATCAGCTCACGAGCGATAACGTAGCCACTGCTGCCAAAGAGACCTAACAGGAAGGCCATCACCAAAGTCATAGCCTTCTTGGGCTTCACTGGTTTTTCCGGCAACGTGGGAGCATCAACAACCTGTACCTCGGTAGATACAGCCACCTCAGCAACCTTGGCTTCTTCAAGACGTTTAGCCAGCATTACATAAATCTCCTGGGCAACCTTGGAATCACGCAGCAGACTCAAATATTGCTGCTCGGTGTCGGACAATTTTTGCACATCCTCTTTATATTTGCTCTCCAGCTCGCTGATAGTATTCAGATTGCTTTGGGCCACCTTCATTTCGGCTTCACTCTTAAATTTGTCAGCCAACAGACCTTGATGAACCATATTAGTGGACGAGGTCTCCAAGGACGCAATGCGAGCAATTTCTGTATTCAGGCTTTGGCGAATTCCGGCAATCTCTTTATTAACCTCCTGCACCTTGGGATGCTTTTCGGTATATTTATCAAGGTAATTGATTCGTTGGGTTTCCAGTGTAGCCAATTGCTTTTGCAGAGCAGTAATGACATTATTGTCAGCAACGCTAGCAGTATTATCCTGCAATTGACGACTTACAGAAAGATTGCGGGCCTTAGCTGCCTCCAAAGCAACCTGGTTCTCCGCACGCAGCTTATCCACCATAGTTAGCTTATCGGCAGTCATCTTCACCTGATTATCAGGAGAAAGCACCTTATTGTCCTTTTTGAATTGAGTCAGCTTGCTTTCAGCATCATTTAATTCCTGCTTGGAGGATTTCACGCGCTCCTCAATGAAAAGGCGGGTGGTCTTTTGCTCACCACGTACCAATTCGGTCAAGCGGGACAAGAAGCCATCAACCAAAAGCTGGTTAGCCTTTTGGGCACCCTCGGCAGTTTTGGCATTCACAGTAACCTGCATAATCTCCGTATCCTTAAACGGATTGGTGGTTACACGGGACTGCAAGTAATCTTCATAACGGGGATATTTGCCATCGTCATTGGCTTCTTCAGTGGCCTCAATCACGGGCACCACAACACTACGGCTTTTCAGAATTTCTGCGTAGGTGCTCATGAGCTGCTTAGTGGCCATGGCATTACCCATGGGCATGGACTCCAGTATGGAGCTACCAATACCCTTAGGCTGTTTCACGCGCAACAGCGCTACGGATTCATATGTTGGAGGCACAACAATCAGGTAGACCACTGCGGCAGCCACGAAGCCACAGGTTACCTTTTTGATGGTGCGTATATTTTTCTGTAATACGTTCCACAAGTCACGCAAATCAATAGTAATCTCTTGCTCGTCCACGTCCATACTCCTTAATTAATCGTTATCTCTAATTTCGCTAACCATATAACCTGCGCTCAAGAAAGGCATAATATCCTTTTGGAAGGTAATCTTGCCATTGCTGGTCAGGTACACGCAATCTCCCTCGTGCAGAGTGATATTCTTGCTGGTATCACCCTTGGTCAATAATGTATTAATGTTGACCTTGAGGAAGGGCTCCTGCTCACCTCTGCGAATGACATAAACCTTTCGCTTGCCACTTGTTTCGGTAAAGCCCTCGGCCTTGCTCAGAGCATCCAAAAGATTATGGCTCTTTTCCAGCTCATACATACCCTGACGCTTTATATCGCCAAGCACGTATACTCTGGTTGTGCCTAGCTTGGTAATATTTATGGTTACCAAAGGATTGACAATGTATTCACTTAATCTTTCAGTAATTTCCTTTTGAACCTGCGAAACAGTTTTGCCATTTACATCTACATCACCAATCAACGGAACAGACAAGCGTCCGTCAGGACGTACAATATAAGGATTTGCAGTAGAGGACAAAGGACTGCTCAAATCTGGATGATTATACACAGTAAGCTGCAGCTGATCGCCGCCACACATTAGGTACTCTGCAGGCTCCGCTGCCTGAGCACTTGCCATTGGCAGCAGCAGACTGCCTGCCAGCAACGCAGAAAACAATAATCTTTTCATAATCTTCTCCTTATCCAAAAAGCTTACTCCAAAAGCTCTTTTTCTTTTTCTCCACCGGCCTAATACTTTGTGGCACCTTAAGCACAAGCTCTTGATCAGCCAAAAGTCTTGCAGGATTAACCTCGCAAAGCTGTTTTGCTTTCTCGGCCCCAACCAGCTCTACCAAACGCTGCTTGGCATGGGTCAAATCCGTATTGCGAATCTTCACCCGATGGGCATCACTACCAATAAAACAAATTACATCGTTTTTAAGCAGTAGCTCGGCGTTTTGCTTTACATGCTCTCCAAATCGTCCTGTAATGCTGCCTCCGTTCATTTGAGTCAATACACCACTACGCATCCATTTCAGCAAAC
>CAMFET010000201.1 GCA_945949475.1 uncultured Phascolarctobacterium sp. | reverse complement strand
AATCACCAATTCCTCATTGGTGGGAATAACGAAAATCTTCACCCGTGCGCGACGCACACTAATCTCCCGCTCCTTGCCACGCACCTTGTTCAAATCAGGGTCAATGCGAGTGCCTAGGTATTCCAGGCCATTGCAAATCTTATCACGCATAAAGGGAGAATTTTCGCCCAAGCCGGCAGTGAAGACGATGGCATCTACGCCGCCCATAGCAGCTACATAGCCACCGATATACTTTTTAACCTTGTAGGCGAAAACGTCAATTGCCAGCTGACTGCGATCATCACCACGGTTTGCAGCACTCTCCAAATCACGGAAGTCGCTGGAAAGACCGCTAATGCCCAAAATACCGCTGCGGCGGTTCAAATAATCGTCTATCTGCTGCGCTGTCATATTCTCCTTTTCCATCAAAAAGGGGATGATGGCCGGATCGATCTCGCCGCTGCGGGTGCCCATAATCAAGCCCTCTAGCGGTGTATAACCCATGCTGGTGTCGATGGATTTACCATATTTAATAGCCGTGATGCTGGCACCATTGCCCAAATGACAGCTAATAATGCGCAAATCCGACATATGCTCGCCCATCAGCTCCGCTGCACGCTGGGCCACATATTTGTGAGAGGTGCCATGGAAGCCATAGCGACGCAGGCCGTATTTTACATACAGCTCGTAGGGCAGGCCATATAAATAAGCTACCTTGGGCATAGTTTGATGAAAGGCAGTATCGAACACAGCCACCTGGGGCACGCCCTTCATAATTTCCATGCAAGCTTCAATGCCAAACAGGTTGGGAGGATTGTGCAAGGGTGCGATTTCGCAGCAAGCCTTGATGCCCTGCAATACCTCGCCCGTAATCAGCACACTATCGGCAAAGCGTTCACCGCCGTGCACTACACGATGGCCCACCGCATCTATCTCTGACATATCCTTTATTACGCCGTATTCCTTATGAGTTAAGGCCTTGAGGACCATTTTAATGCCTACAACGTGGTCCGGTATATCTTCCTTCAAGTCGATGGTATACTTTCCCACAGGCGTGTGCTTTAAGGTGGACCCCTCCATGCCAATGCGCTCTACAAGGCCCTTGGCCATAACCTTTTCGCCTTCCATATTTATCAATTGATATTTGATGGAAGAGCTACCGCAGTTTACAACGAATACAATCACAATAAGCCTCCTAGTAAGCTACACTTATACAGCCTTGGCTGCTTTTACTCTTCGGCACTCATTACCGAAGCAAATTTATAGTATTAGTATACACCATTTAAAAGAAAAATAATAGTGAATATTTTATGTATACACGAGTTTGTGATATAATTAGCCTGTGAGAGCAAATATATTTATAACCTGCAAGCCTTTTTAAGGCTATTCAGGTACTAAAAATAATAACCCACAAGGAAGCACAAAAATGATTCATGCTACCGGCATTATTGCCGAATATAATCCCTTTCATAATGGGCATCTCTATCAATTGCGCGAGGCCCAGCGCCTCACCGAGCAGCCCATAGTTGTCGTGATGAGCGCCAGCTTTATGCAGCGAGGCGAGCCTGCCTGCCTTAGCAAATGGCTTAGGGCACGTTTAGCGGTGGAAAATGGCGCAGCGCTGGTGCTGGAGCTACCCACGGCCTTTAGCCTGCGCAGCGCCCAGTTTTTCGCTAGCGGTGGCGTTCAGTTACTCGCCGCAACGGGCAGCGTGAACACGCTGTCCTGCGGCGTGGAGTCGCCGGAGCTGGACTTCGGGGCATTAGCCCAAAGGATTACCAGCGACGCTGCACAAGGGCGCATCCGCTCCCTTTTAAGCCAAGGCAAAAGCTACGCCGCCGCCTGCGCTGCCGTGCTGAGCGAAGCGCAGCAGGAGGCTGGCGTTACTGCTATGCAAGCTAGTAGCAATGAAGGCAAAGCCTTCGCAGGTCTCACTAAGCCCAACGATATTCTCGCTTTGGAATATGCCAAAGCATTACAAGCTACGGATATCAAGCCCCTGTTTATTGAGCGTCGTGGCGACGGCTACAACGACCGCGAAATCAGTGGCACTATGTCCAGCGCAACGGCAATAAGACAAGCTTTAAATAATAGTAATGATGGCTGGCAGCAAGCCGTACCCGCCAGCGTGCGCCAAGCATTGCTCGACAATGCGCCTGGCTACGACGCTGCCCTCTTATGGCAGCTTCTGCGCTACAAGCTGCGGCTTATGAGCGTCGACGCTATCGCCGACGCCTGCCAATGCAGCGAGGGTCTGGAGAACCTGCTCAAGGACGCTGCTGCCTGCCCTAGCTTCGCTGAGGCGCTGCAGCTGTGCACCAGCAAGCGCTACACCACCAGCCGCATCCGCCGCCTCTTCATGCAGCTTTTGCTGGATGTGCCTCGCTGGCGCTGGGAGGACAACGCCCCGGCCTATCTGAGGGTGTTGGCCTTTAACGATACCGGCCGCCAGCTCCTGAAGCAAATGAAGGCCACTGCCAGCCTGCCCATTATCACCGGGCTTTATCGCAACTGGCCCCAACGCTTGCAGCACCTACAGCTGCGCCAGCAGCAAATATATAGCCAGCAACTACTGCTCGAGCTGCGAGCCACGGAGCTTTGGAGCCTTTTACAGCTTAATCCCAGCCTAAACCGCTCCGGCAACGACTTTTTAACCTCCCCTGCATATGTCAAGCAGCCCTAAAAGCGGCACACCGCTGGCTACCAATAATCACTATCGAAGCACCTTAAAATCGCAAATCATCGCAAATTGCAAAAAGAAAAGCTCTGGCCATGCCAAACCAGCATAGTCAGAGCTTTTTTATTTAATTAGAACATGCCACGAATCTTCATCGCCTCTACCAAGCTGGACAGTGCTACGATATACGCTGCTACACGCATATCCACGCCGTATTGCTCGGCCTTAGCATGCACTTCCTTAAAGGCCTTGATCATCATCGCCGTTTGTTTTTCAATGACCTCTTCTTCAGTCCAGAAATAACGATACAGATTCTGTA
>CAMFET010000200.1 GCA_945949475.1 uncultured Phascolarctobacterium sp. | reverse complement strand
CAGGTCTTTGGCGGAAAGGGAGCTGGTAAAATTCCCTTTGCTAGCGGGGCCACCACTCGTTGGGAAGCTCTCTAGGCCAGCAGCCTGCTCCTTGGCAATTTTCTCAGTAGCTACAATCTCAGCAGCGGCGGCTTCCACAACAGCATCCGTTGTCGCTGCCTCCTCCACCGGTGGCAAGCCCACCACATATTTATAAAAATACTGCCTTGGGCAGTGCAGATAAGCTTGCAGGGAGGAGGGACTGAAGCTGCGGGGAGCGTTTGCCTCATAGGAAGAAAGAGGAGAGATAAAGGCTAGCTGTTCATTATCCAACTCCTGTATTGAAAGCTGCTCTAACTCGCTGCCAGTCTTCTCTTTTACTGCTATAGTTTTTATCTCCACAACGCTATCATTCTCATAAATCTGTAGTAACTGCTTCAGCCAGCTTAATTCATCTAAGGTTTTCTCCCTCTTTACCTCGGCAATACCCGTCATAATCAAACGGTCCTCGGCCCTGGTCATAGCCACATACAGTTGACGCTTGCGCTCTTCTAAATCCAGCTTTTTATCCTCTTCCTTAACTTTTTGTAAGATATTTGTGTTTTGCAGTATCCCTTCTGGATTGGGAGCCTTAATTCCCAACCCGACACAACTTAAATATTTGATTTCTGAAGTATCCGCTTGTGTATTGCTATTTAAATACGGTAGGAAAACAGTCCCAAACTCAAGTCCCTTGGATTTATGAATAGTCATAATCTGCACAGCATCAGCTGCATCTAAATTTGCTGTTGTTTCCCGAGCTTCAGCAGCACGCAGCCTTTTTACATAATCAAGCCAGTCGGCCAAGGTAGCATTTCTTTGCAAGCTATATTCTAAAGCCAATTGGCGGAGCTTTTTCACATTGGCCAGTTTGTTGGCCCCATGCTCCTGCAGGGATAAAACTGCATCCACAGCAAGCTGTTCCCATACCCCCTGCCACAATTCCGGCATGGCAAAAAGGGACGCTTGCTCTCGCAAAGCATGCAAAATTTTTGCCGCTCTAGTAACCAAGACCCATTGCTCTGCAGGGAAATCATCAGCATTTGCTCCCTGCAAGGCATCCCATAAGCAAGCTGCTTTTTGCAAAAACAATTTAGTCAAAGTCTCATCATTTAAGCCAAAATATGGTGAACGCAGCACTCCGGCTAACTCCAAGCTATTAAATCTATTGGCAAGCGCTGTCAAAAGGTTGAGCATATCTAAGACCTCTTGGCATTCATAAAAGCCTTTGCCATCCACAATCTCATAGGGTATACCACGAGCCTGCAACGCCACAGCCAAATCCTCACTATGAGTCATAGCCCGCAGTAAAATAGCCATTTTTCCATAGGGTACCTTCGGAGCTAAAAGCTGTTTTCCTTCATAATCACGGCCCTCGTGATAGGCTTCGATGGCCATGGCCACTGCCTCAGCCTCCACTTGAAATTTGCTCTTACCACATTCCTTGTCATACTCAACTAAAAGCATTTGTGGTACTTCGACACCAGTTTTATAATTAGCTAGCTTTTCATAATAAACATCCTTATCCTTGTCCACACCCATCAAAAGACGAAAAGCACTATTTACAGCCAACAAAATCTTGTCCACCGTACGATAGTTAGTGTTGAGCAGCAGGTTTTTACCGCCGCTAGCCTCTATTTCCCGGCGCACTCTAGCAAAAACACTCACATCCGCGCCCCGGAAACGATAAATGGACTGCTTGGGATCTCCTACCACAAAAAGCTTTTGTCCCTCGAGCTTTTCAGCATCATCACCACACAAAAGGTAAATAAGCTGTCTTTGCCTGTCATTAGTGTCCTGAAATTCGTCCACCATAATATAGTGATAACGTTCCTGATATTTACGCCGCACCTCTGCCCTGCTTCGCAAAAGCTCCACAGTATAATTCTCTAGGTCATCATAATTCAGCATATCAAGCTCTTGCTTTTGCTCCCGCACAAAGCTACTAAAGCTAGTCAAAAATTCCTGCCAACACGGTAAAAGCTCCAAGGCCGCTTTATCCACTGCAATATTTTCTAAGCTTGTCCGTAAAGTGTTGATTTCATCAAAATAATCCTTCAGACCGCCTCTAGCTTGCATACCTGACCGTGCCTCGTCCAGCTTCGAAAAATCTGCTGGGCTTTGCTTGATGGCCTGACAAATCTCTTCCAGCATTTCTGCCATCAGCTCTAAGGCCTTACCCGTTTTGCTGGTTTTGCTAGCCAAATCTTTACGATTAAGAATCATATCGCGAATAATTTGGCAAATTCTATCCTTAAATTCTGGTTCAGCACTAATACTATCACGATAAGGCTTTTGCAAATCTATTTCCGCAGTAATATCATCTATGGACGGAACAATGTCACCCAGCAAACGTATAAAACCACTTATTCCATACACTTCCACTAGTTTAGAAATGGCAGCATTCTGCTGCTGCAGCTCCCGGCGCAGATAACGATCCAGACAGTTTTCCAAAAATTCCACACTATCAAATTCCTCAGCCACTACAAACGCAGGGTCAAGGCACGCTTCCACAGGGTTTTCACGTAGGATACGACTGCAAAGGCCGTGGATAGTACTGATTTGTGCCCGGTTCAAGGATTCCAGCTGCTTATGCCAAAAGCCATTAACTTCTTTACCTTTGGACAAGCGCTGCTCGATACTCTTGCGCACCCTTTCCTTCATCTCGCCCGCTGCCTTGCGGGTGAATGTAATCGCCAAAATATTGCCCGCATCCAGCTGCAGTTTTCCCGTAGCTCGATAGTCAGGCAAATACTGTTCTAAAATATGCAAGAAACGCTCTACCAAAACCTTGGTTTTGCCGCTGCCAGCACCGGCAGAAACGGACACATTGCAGTCGATTGCTAATATGGCAGCCATTTGTTCATCATTCGGCTTAAAATCAATCATTTTCACTGCCTCCTTGGTCCTCCCCCACTAATGCTAAACGGCAAATATCCTTAAGCTGGCAATATTCACT
>CAMFET010000199.1 GCA_945949475.1 uncultured Phascolarctobacterium sp. | reverse complement strand
TATTGTAATCCTCACGCGCTAATTTTTCAATATAGCGGGGGTCATCCAAGCGCTTACGCTCATCCTCAAGCTCCGCCTTCTTCTTTTTTAAAGCATCGATACGCTGCTGTGTTGCTGCCTGCTCCTGCTTTATTTGATAGATTCTGTACTCCTGCCTGCCCAAAACAAACAGACAAATTCCCAGTACCACAAGCATGAACAGCTTAAAGCCATTGGATTTGCGTCTTCTGCGTCTGCTCATCTTGTACCTCCTGTAAGAATAGCACAAAAACATAATGCCCGACTAAGCTAGCCGGGCATTTTTAAGCACATTATTTTGCGTTGACAATATCCTTAAATGCCTTACCAGCCTTGAATGCCGGTACAGTAGCAGCCGGAATCTCCACTGCTTCTTTAGTTTGAGGGTTCTTACCCAAACGAGCCTTGCGAGTGCGTGCTTCAAAGGTACCAAAGCCAACAACCTGCACCTTACCACCTTTAGCAACCTCTTCCTTCACGGTTTCTAAAGTAGCAGAAATTGCCTTTTCAACATCTTTCTTGGTCAAGCCTGCTTTTTCTGCAACAGCTGCAATCAATTCAGTCTTATTCATTAATTAATCCTCCTTAACATAAAATTCGTGCACAATAACGCTTCCGAGCACGCGGTTCATTTTGACTAGCAATAGTATTCTACACTCAATAGGCTTTTCCTGCAAGCCTTTTTTTTAAATTTCACAACAATATTGGCAAGATTGCTGCTTCTTGCTGTCTATTGCTGCTTTTCTTCTTTCTTGGCTTCATCCCAGAATCTATCCAGCTCATCTAAGCTAAAATCCTGCCAATGCTTACCACTTGCCTCGACGCAGGCTTCCACATGACTAAAACGCTTGGCAAAGCGATTATTGGTGCCATTTAAAGCCACCTCGGGCTCAAGCTTGTGGTGACGGGCATAATTAACAATAGCAAAAAATACATCGCCCAGCTCCTTTTCGGCAGCAAGCTTGTCCCCACTTGCCAATGCCTCCTGCAGCTCGCCCAGCTCCTCCTGTACCTTAGCCCAAACGCCACTGGCATCCGGCCAATCAAAGCCAACCTTAGCAGCCTTACCTTGCAGCTTATAAGCACGCAAAAGTGCAGGCAGGCCTTGAGCAACTCCGTCTAAAACATGCTTGCGCTCGGTCTTTTCAGTCTTTTTAATAGCTTCCCAATTTACTAAAACCTCATCTGAGCCACTAACCTTTGTTTCACCAAAAACATGAGGATGACGACGAATAAGCTTATCAACAACCTCATCAATCACATCCTGTAAATCAAAGCGACCTGCCTCCTCGGCCATGCGAGCATGGAAAACTATTTGCATCAGCACATCGCCCAGCTCCTCACGCATGCCCTCGGTATCATCAGCATCCACAGCCTCTAAATATTCATAAACCTCTTCAATCATATTGCTACGAATGGAAGCATGGGTCTGCTCCCTGTCCCACGGGCAGCCACCCGGCTCACGCAGGGTGCGCATCACATCAACTAAGGGCTGGATATCCACATCATCAAAAGCTGTGGTAGTCACCATGGCCTCTGTAGCAGCGTTGGCATCAACCTCTTCATCCTCTTCATCACCAAAAGCCATAATGCCGCTGGGCATTTCTTCATCACCCATGGGCGGAATATAAACACTGGTCAAATGGTCGATATGAGGCTGCCTATCCAGCTCAAACAAGCGCACAGGACGACACTCCTCATCGGGCAAGCCCATATTACGCAAGAAATAGAGCTCATACTCATCGGGCAAATTTTCCATAAGCGCGATTTTTAAATCACTCGCTACAAGCTGACTATATACTTGGGTTATCATCAAGGGGTATTGTCCAGCATCGGCAATGGCATAAAAATCCTGCGCATCAATAATACGCAAGCCAGCAATAGGATCAATACCCAAAGCAACATAGGCTAAATCTAAAAAGCTCATAGAAGGCTTAATCAGCAGCTTAATGCTTTGCTCCTTGGCCTGCTCCCGCAGCAAAACGACAGTTTTTTCAGCCACTAGCGGGCTTCCGGGCACGGCATAAACAACATCTCCCTTATGAGCTGCTGCCAGCACCCTCTTAACCACATTTTGATAAACCTCTTCAAAGGAGTCTCCCGCCTCGTATAAATCATCGCAGGATGTATATTTAACGCCCTGCTCAGCCAATGCGGCCACGGTAGGGTGCACGGCCGTACGCAAAATAACCTGCTCACAGCTTTGCATAATGCTCATAGTTTCCAAGGATAAATGACCCACAGCACCGGGGCCTAGGCCAACAATTGTAATCATGCCCATATTACGCCTTCTTTCTTTTCTGCACAATTTTCTTCACTAGGGGCAGCTGCTGCAGCTCCTGCTTGGTTAACACCTGCAGGGCACAAAGCAAAGCAGCATAAAAGAGCGCTGCCAAGAGCATGGCAGCAATCGTAGCTAAGACCATACCCAGCTTTACCAGCAGCAAGTCATGCGCCCACCAAGCTACCAATCCCATCAGGCCCGCTGCCACAATAATCTTAAGTATATTATACCAACGAAAACTAATTTTGTAATAACGCAAAGCAAGAATATTCAGCAAGGCCGTTAGGCCAAAATTGATATTCGTAGCCCAAGCAGCGCCAGCAATGTTTAGCGTAGCATTGGTCAGCTGGCACACGGCAAAAAGCTTGGCGATAATGCCGGCCAACATATGCAGCATGGGCAAATTGCTATGCCCCATGCCCTGCAGCATGCCCGTTGTCACCTGATGCATACCCAAAAACCACAGCGAGGGCGCAGAATGCATAATAGCAGTGCCAGCCTTAGCAGTGCCATATAAAAGCAGGCTAATGGGCTCCGCCAGCACAGCCATACCCACTGCCGCAGGCACCGTGATTAGGCAGCACAGCTTCATAGCGGTGGTGGCCTTAGCTGTAATAATATCCGTTTGCTTAAGGGTATAGGCCTCGGCAATCGCCGGCACAAGGCTCGTTGACAAGCTCATGGTAGGG
>CAMFET010000198.1 GCA_945949475.1 uncultured Phascolarctobacterium sp. | reverse complement strand
TCAAAATATACGCGTCAGGTGCGCACAGCGATTTTGGAGGAGCTGCATCAGGATTATGTGGTAGGCGCTCGTGCCAGGGGTATGACCGAAAGCCACATTCTTTGGAAAGAGGTTCTGCCCAACGCTATGCTGCCGCTGATTACTCTTTTGGGCTTGTCTCTGGGCAATCTTTTGGGCGGTGCCGCTGTTATTGAAATGGTTTTCCAATGGCCGGGCTTAGGTCGCTTGGCTATTGAAGCAATTACCTACCGCGACTTCCAATTAGTGCAGGGCGTAGTAGTGTGGATTGCATTGATGTATATGGTGATCAACCTAGTTGTAGATATGTCCTATAACCATCTTGATCCCCGTTTAAGAAAGGTGAGGTAAGTAATGGAAACTTTAGTAAATGGTTTTAAAACTAACCGCGCCTTTGCAGTGACCAGCCTGCTGGTACTGCTTTTGCTGGCGATAGCCTTAGCTGCGCCTATTATATCTCCCTTTGACCCTACCCATGCAGAGATGAAGGATGCTTTCTTAGAGCCTAGCATGACGCATCTGTTTGGTACAGATAAGCTGGGGCGTGACTGCTTTAGCCGTGTACTCTATGGTGCTCGTGCTTCTCTCACCGGCGTTTTAGTTTTAGTAGCCAGCGTTTTCTTAGTTGGCACTACGATGGGTGTTTTATCCGGCTATTTCGGCGGGAAGGTGGATATAATTATCATGCGCTTTAGTGATATGATGATTTCCTTCCCCGGCATGATTTTGGCCATTGCCATTGCCGGTATTATGGGCGGCAGCCTAGTGAATGCTGTTATCGCGTTGACCATCGTCAGCTGGACCAAATATGCGCGCTTGGCCCGCAGTATGGTGCTCAAGGTAAAGCGTCGTGACTATGTTGAAGCAGCTATTGTCAATGGCGGTACTCCGCCCCATATTCTGTGGGTTCATATATTGCCCAATATTCTGCCGATGATGGTCATTACTGCTGCAGCCGATATCGGTGCGCTGATGATGGAGTTAGCAGGCTTGTCCTTCCTGGGCTTTGGCAGCCAGCCTCCTGCTCCCGAATGGGGCCTGATGCTGAACGAGGGACGCCAGCAGCTGCAAACTGCACCCTGGTTGATGATTTTCCCGGGCTTGGCAATTTTTGTGACAGTAGTTGTTTTTAACCTTTGGGGTGACAATTTGCGCGATGTATTAGACCCTCGCAACGATGTAAAAGATTAAAAAATCGTCCATAAGGCACCATCTACTGCGTCGTAGCTCCTAGGAGTATTCCCGATACACCGTCGTCGCTATTCCTTGTAGCTGGTACCTTCTGAACGATTTTAGTAAAGGTTAATATAAAAAAGATAGGAGTGCGTAATATGAAAAAATTATTTAAAATTTCCGCAGCAGCAGCCATGATTGGTGTATTAGCTTTGGCAGCCTCGGGCTGCGGTGGCGGTAGCTCTAAAAAGGCAAATGTTACCAATGAAATGGTAAAATTTGGTGTAACCAACTTTGCTGATAATCTGGATCCTGCAGATAATTTCTTCAGCTGGGTAGTAATGCGCTATGGTTTGGGCGAATGCTTGGTGAAATTTGATAACAAAATGAATGCTACTCCTTGGTTAGCTGATAAATGGTCTATTTCCGATGATAAGCTGACTTGGACCTTCCATATTAACGACAAGGTTAAGTTTTCTAATGGTGATAAGCTGACTGCTGAAATCGCTAAGGAATCCTTGGAAAGAACCTTTAAGCTTTCCAACCGTGCTCAATCCATCTTCCAATATGCCGAAATTAAGGCTGACGGACAAAATTTAATTATTAAAACTAAAAACCCCACTCCTTCCTTACCTGGCATGCTGGCAGACCCCCTGTTCATTATTATTGATACCAAGGTAAAGGACCGCGATATCAAGAAGCAAGGCCCCATTTGCACCGGTCCCTATGCTGTTAAAACTTATAGCAAGGCTAAGGCTGTGATGGTTGCTAACCCCAATTATTGGGATGGCGCTGTTCCCTTCAAGAATGCGGAGATTCCTACCATTGATGACCCCAATACCCGTGCTATGGCTTTGCAAAAGGGTGAAATCGACTTTGCTATCAATATTGCAGCAGGCGACCTGCAGCTGTTCAAGGATAAAGCAAAATACAATATCTCTGAAATCGCTTCCCTGCGTACTGTGCTGGCCCAGATTAATATGAACGAGGGCAAACCCCTGCATGATCCTAAGGTGCGTGCTGCCCTGATTCAATGCTTGGACCGTGTTACCTATAATAAGGTGCTGTTGAAGGACACCTTTATTCCGGGCAAAGCACCTGTTCCTCCTTCCTTGGATTATGGCTTTGACCAATTGAAGGACCCCAATGCTTATAATCCTGAAAACGCAAAGAAACTTTTGGCTGAAGCTGGCTGGAAGGATACCAATGGCGACGGTTATGTGGATAAGAACGGCAAAAATTTGGAAATAGACTTTGTTTTCTACAGTGGTCGTGCTGAATTACCCCTGTACGCTGAAGCAACTCAAGCAGATGCTAAGAAAATTGGTATTAAGGTTAATATGAAGAATGTTGACTACAACGTACTGGATCCCATGCGTCAAAAGGGTCAATTCGACCTGATTATTTCCAATATCCTCACTGCAAATACCGGTGACCCGGAGGTTTATCTGAACTGGTACTGGAAGAGCAATATCAATGGTAGCCAACCGCAAAACTCCACCGGCTACAGCAATCCGAAGTTTGATGCTCTGTCCGACAAGCTGGCTGTAGAATTTGATCCGGCTAAGCGCCGTCAATACATGATTGAAATGCAACAAATCCTGTTGGATGATGGTGTAGCTCTGTTCTTTGGTTATCCTAAGACTAATATGGTATCTAAAGCTGGTTTAGCAAATGCCAATATTTATCCGGCTGATTATTATTGGCTGACTAAGGACATTGCTCCGAAGAACTAAAAACATGAATTTTAATGAAGAAGGTATAGTTTAATGCTACTTCAAGTAAAAGATTTAGACATCAGCTACGG
>CAMFET010000197.1 GCA_945949475.1 uncultured Phascolarctobacterium sp. | reverse complement strand
TTTCCGGACCTCCCGGATAGGGCAGGCCCATCACCCGAGCTATTTTATCAAAGGCTTCGCCAGCGGCGTCATCACGTGTTTGCCCCAAAAGCTCAAAGCTATTATAGCTAGTTACCTTTAAAAGAGCAGTGTGACCACCGCTAACCACCAAGGCCATAAAGGGCGGCTTTAAAGTCTCATCCGCCA
Organism: uncultured Phascolarctobacterium sp.; assembly: GCA_945949475.1. Lineage (GTDB taxonomy): Bacteria > Bacillota > Negativicutes > Acidaminococcales > Acidaminococcaceae > Phascolarctobacterium_A. The sequence goes on along the minus strand of CAMFET010000197.1, from coordinate 2,827 downwards.
AGAAATTGGCAAAAACATGTCCTTCTAAATGATTAACACCGATTAAAGGCTTATTCGTTGCCCAAGCCAAGGCTTTGGCAGCGGAAAGGCCCACTAACAGAGCTCCCACAAGGCCAGGGCCATAGGTAACGGCTACAGCATCTATTTGCTCAAGAGTTACCTTTGCTTCTCGCAGCGCGGCATCAATGACCGGCATAATATTTTCGATATGCTTACGTGAAGCAATTTCGGGCACGACACCGCCAAATTTGCGGTGAATAACTATTTGCGAGGAAATAATATTACTCAAAACCTCACGACCATTTTTCACCACAGCGGCAGCTGTTTCATCGCAGCTGCTTTCAATGCCCAAGATATAAATATCCTTTTTCTGATTCATCTAAATTTCCTCATTTATACAGCCACATGATTACGGCATTCTCATGATTATCCTCATAATAATTGGGACGAATGCCCTCACTGGCAAAGCCACAGGTTAAATAGGCCTTCTGCGCTGCCAGATTACTTTCACGAACCTCCAAGGTCACAGCCTCGGCCCCCAGCTCCCAGGCCTTATTCACCATAGCTGCCGTCAGCCTTGTGCCTAAGCCCAGGCCACGCAGCTCCTCCTGCACAGCCACACGTGTTACCTGCGCTTCGCCAGCCACAAGCCAAAAGCCTGCATAACCAATAATTTTGCCCTCGGATTCCATAACCAAATAGGTTGTGAGCGTGTTATCCAACTCATTGCGCAGCATGTTTTCATTCCACGCATCATAAAAGGCTGTGGCCTCAATAGCCACAATGGCCGGAATATCTGCCTCTGTTAAAGCACGAAAGCTTACTGCTGTTGTTGTTTCTTCTCCCACAGTTCCTCTGCCTCTGATCTTCTAATATAGTAGGGCTCTAAGCCAAAAATTTCTTTATCAGTCTCAGGATCAAACTCTGCCAAGGCAGCCCACGCCACACTGCTAGCGCGGGGCATACGCAGCGCTTCCGGCGCTTCTTTGAGCCAAGAGGGTAGCCCCTCGGGCAGTTTTTTCACCAAGCGCTGGCTTTCACCCAAAAGCAAAGCCGGCATGCCCTGCAAAGCAATACGCTCCAAGGCCTGCTGCACATTCACCACCGCCACTGGTGCTAGCTCCACCAGCTGGCCCTGCTTCCATTCGTACAAGGCTTGGTAAAAATTCCCCTTTTGCGCATCCAGCACCGGCGAAAGCACCATTCCCTCCAGCTGAACGTTATAAGCTAACGCCTTAAGCGTGTCCACTCCATGTAAACAGCACTGCCAAGCATAAGCCATGGCCTCCACAGTAGCAAGCCCAATGCGTAAGCCCGTGAAGGAGCCTGGCCCCATACTAACGGCAAGCAGGCCAATTTCCTTTTTATCCACGTTACAGCGCTCCAAAAGCTGCTCTAGCTGGGGCAACAGTCCTTCGGAATGAGTCAAGCCCATATTAATCGTATATTCTGCCAAAAGCTCCTGCTGGCGACACAGAGCAACTGTGCACACCTTGGTTGCAGTATCAATGGCCAAAGTCAGCATCTTTTTCTACCTCCTCGAGCAAGCGCTCATAACGCTCTCCACGCGCCTTAAGCAACGCTCTGCGACCAGCACCCTCATGGCGCAGTTCCACCTGTAAATATTCCTCTGGGAGCTGCTCAGCAAAAAGCTCTGCCCATTCAATCAAAGTTATGCCATCGCCGCCGGCATATTCCTCAAAGCCGATATCCTCCAACTCCTCGGGACGATTAAGGCGATATAAATCAAAATGGCGTATCTCTAGCTCACTACCCTCGTACACATTCATAATAGCAAAGGTAGGACTGGTAACCTCGTCAGGCTGCACACCTAGGGCGGTGGCCACACCACGACTAAAAAGCGTTTTGCCCGCACCCAAATCGCCACTCAGACACAGCACATCTCCATCCTTAACATGCTGGCCCACAAGGCTGCCTAAGGCTTCGGTAGCAGCACTATCCGCTAAATACTTCTCTAAACAAATCATCAAATATCACCTAAATTCAAGCCTGCTGCGCAAGGCATCATAAAAACCTTTTATAAAGACTTGTATGGTATTCTTGAGTACTACAGGCTCACAAAAAATCCTTATTTCTAAGCAACGGCTCCTCTAAATCCATATGCCCACTAATAGTGGTCACCTTTTTACCCTCGATAAGAATTTGCACCCTCTTGATTTCAGGAAACTCCGTCAAGGTATTAGTAATCGCATAGCACAGCATCATTTCACCATAGGATCCCTGGCCATGCTTGCACAGCTCCTTGGAAAAGTCCGCATAGGCCGTACCCTTATCATCCACCTTCAGGCTTAAAACCTTAGTGCCAATAGGAATGACATCCTCCATCCGTGCATCCTGAGGTTTTGTGCTCACGAGCGCAATCAAAGCGTTTTCGGCCACACTTTTGCCGTTATCATTAATCGTAAATTTTTCGGGCAGTAGCTTCTCCCTACCGTCAGCACTAGCTCGATACACAATAAAGCTTTGCTGCTTAATCTCCTGCTTGGGTGGTTGTACTGGCTGAGCAGGCTCCTTTTTGCCAAAATCACAGCCCTGTAGCAGCACTACACACAGCAGCATTATTAATAATACTAGCTTTTTCATAAAACCGCCTCCCTTGCTCAGTCAAAATAATCCTTAACACCCTCCACAATTAGGCGGGCGGTTTTCTTTTGGAACCATTTACCCTTCATTAGCTTTTCCTCTTTCGGATTACTAATAAAGCACATCTCTAACAGCGTGGCAGGCATGCTGCAGCGTTTAACAACATAAAAGTTTGCTTGGCGCACACCTAAATTATCCACACCAAAATTCTTGGCAAATTTAT